>JAGOBX010000168.1 GCA_017999075.1 Candidatus Babelota bacterium
TATATTTTTGATGGTTAGTCAAACAAAATTAACTTTATATAAAATCTTCCTTGTAAAATGATTTGAACAGAATATATTTAAAAAATCTAAAAATAAATGAAAATGTTTGTGCCGGATAATAAAACATCCTTGCAAAAATTTTCAACATATTCAACGGCCTAATATAAAATCTGAGCAACAAATAAAATTCAAGGTTTACAGAATATTTTTCATAATTAGAATTTTTAAAAATATTTTTATATGGATATAATGAAAAATCAATTTCATTTCTGAATTTATTAAATAAAACCGTTCCAGGATATGGAATTAATTTACATACGGACATCAAATCAAGTTTTAATTTTAAAAATTCATTAATTTTTTTCTTTATATTTTCATAACTATCATAATCAATAATAAAAAAAGAAAACGATTCTATTCCATTGATTTTCATCAATTTTAAAACTTCATTGGTTTTTTGAATGTCAATTTTCTTATTGAAAACGGCTTGTGTAGATTTGTCAAGAGTTTCTATTCCGGTATAAATCCTTTTACATCCTGCTTCTGACATTTTTTTTATAAGAGTTTCGTCAAGGCAGTCTATTCTGCTAAGGCAGGACCATTGAAACCTTAATTTTTTATTAATTATCAAATCACATATATCTATAATTCTTTGTTTATTGGTAGTAAAATTATCATCCATAAATCTTATTGTGCCTGGATTGTATCTATTTACAAAATATTCAATTTTTTTAAATGCAGCAGGCGCAGGCATTTCATAATAATTATTGCCAAACGAATGAATGCAGTATGTACACGTAAATGCGCATCCTCTAGAAGTATACATTGATATATATGGTTTTGGAGCAAATGGTTCACTGTAATATTTTATATTAATCAATTCATAATCCGGATACGGTTGATTTTCCAAATCAGAAATTCTGTCTAGTTTAGAATAATCAACAATTATTTCATCAAAATTATTTTTATCAATTATTCCGTTATAATTTCTTTCATTTTTCAATATACTTATTATTCTGTATTCAGGTTCCCCGCAAACTACGTAATCTATATCTGAATGTTTTATGATATATTTATAAAACAAAGACGGATAATATCCGAACAAAATAATTTTTGAAGTTTGAAATGTTTTTTTCAATAACGTTATAGTTTCAATATCATATTGAAAAATTTCAAAACCAGGTTGGGTAATGATAAAATCAGGATTTATACCTGAAATCAATTTTAATAAATTTTTCCTATTAATTTTTTCAGGTATACAATCCAACAATGTAACATCCTTGTATCCTTCCTTCTTTAATGAACCTGCAATATATAATAATTCAAGTGGGGGAAAAAGAAAATTATGACTATTAAAAGAACACTGGTATCTTCTTATAACAGTTTTATTAAAAGGTAAATTCAGCAGCAATATTCTCATTATTCTTAAAAAATCGGAGTTTGTTTTATATTATAAAATTATTTTGATTGCTTCTTTAAGTGTGAACCTTTTTTCATAAAGAGCCTTACCGATAATTACGCCTTTAATATTATTTCTATCAGATTGTTTTAATGCTGTTAAATCGGCGAGTGATGAAACGCCGCCCGAGGCTATAATATCGCATTTTACAGTATCGGCAAGTAATTTTATATTATTAAAATTAGGGGAAGTCATCATTCCGTCTCGGCTTATATCTGTATAAATTATTCTTTTACAACCTATTTTTTCTATATTTTGACTAAACTGCAGATAATCCAATTCTGTGTTTTTTATCCAGCCGTCTGTTGCTATATAATTATTTTTAGCATCTATTCCTACGGTAATATTTTCCTGGTAACAAGATATTATTTTATTTAAAAAACCGCTGTCTTTAACTGCAGCAGTACCTATAACAAGATATTTTACGCCTATACCTATAAGATATTTTACAGTTTCAATGTCCCGTATGCCGCCGCCAACTTCAACAGGAATTTTTATTGATTTGATTATTGATTCAATTATTTTATAATTTTTACCTGTACCGTCTTTAGCTCCATCAAGATCAACTATATGTATTAATTGAGCTCCTGAATCCTGCCATTCTAAAGCCTGATCAATAGGATTTGTAAAATATTGTTTTGATTGGGAATAATCACCTTGTAAAAGACGTACACATTTACCGTCTTTTAAATCTATTGCTGGAATTATAATCATTTTTTTATAAAATATATTTTAAAAATAGTTGGATAATCTGTTAGAACCTGAATTTTCTCCGCCATTCTTAAAAAATGTTTTTAACGATATGTAATGAATTAAAGAAAGCCTCCATAATTTAGTATCTGGAGTTTTTATAACAGTCCATATTTTATTTTCAGATTGAATATATGATTCTATAATATCAGAAGCTACATCGTTAATACTTTTTTTATATCTCTTAACAGGATGTTCGCTGAATTGAAGCTTATAGTTATTAAAAAAAAGTATTCTCGCTTCAATTACTAAATCTTCTTCTTCTGCAAGTTCGTTCAAATTATAATTTATTTTCGGAGAAAATAATAATTGCGGTGAAACAATTACAGATCCGTCGCGGCATAAACACATGTCATCTCTGAATGGAGTTTTACCTATAACTGAAAATGCCAGTTCAGAATAATCATGTATCGCACATTTTGTAAAATTATCTTTTACAATTTCCGTATTATCAATTATATTTTTTATATCTTCGTTAGAGATTTTATTATTCATTTATTAATAATTATACCTTAATAAAGTTCAAAATCATATATTTTTTTAATTTTAAATAAATTTATATAAAAATCAACTATTTTAAATCCAAATTTAATTTTTTTTGTTTTTTGTGCAATTCTCTCAGTTTAATATATTTTACAGTCGGATAAAATGAACATAAAAAAGACCATACAAAACCAGGATATCCGTCTAATAAACCCAATTGCAAAATATATCTTTTAAAAAATTCTAACGGAGTTCTAAAAATAATTTTAATAACAGGAGATTTTTTGTTTTTAGCAAATAATTCTTCTGCGCCATATTCTGTATAAATATTAAATTTCTCAAAATAATCGAATATGTCTTGATAACTGTAATGTAGTATTTCATTTTTCAAATGTTTTACTCTGCCTGTTACAATAACGCTTTCATGAACCTTATTGGAATTAAAATTACCGTATTTTTTATTAAAAACACGAAGTTTACATTTAATGCATGAACCGCCCCATTTTAATTTTTTATCAAAAAATATAAGAGAACTTTTAACCGTAAAACCATTATAACTACTGCTGTATTCATCTATATTTTTAATAATTTCATTCTTTAATTTTTCCGTAACTACTTCATCAGCATCTATCGAAAATATCCAATCATTAGCAGTCTTTGAAACAGCAAATTGTTTCTGTTCTCCGTATCCGAAAAATTTATTATAAAAAACTTTGCATCCGAAATCCTTGCATATTTTTACAGTATTGTCTTCGCTTCCAGAATCAACAACAATAATTTCATCACACCAATTTACAGATTTAAGAGTTTTTAAAATACGCGATTCTTCATTTTTAGTTATAATCACAACACTTATTTTATTCATAAATGCTTACCTTACTATTATTATATTATGGTCCAACATAATATTTATATATACAAGTTTATAACAACTTAGGTATGTAATTTATAGAACTCATCAATCCGAATATCATTATTAAAACTGCAATAAAAGAAAATACCAAAAATAATGCAAATACAGGAGCCGCTATAATCATAATACTGCGTATATATCCCGTATTATAATTAATTTTTATAATTTGAATCTTTAAAATTAATACCCATAAAACAACTAATATTATAAATATTATTGAAAATTTGACGGACAATATTGACGCAGGTGCATATAAAATAAAAGGTGCTAATGTCATAAAAATACATTTAAAAAATATTTTGAATTTTCCTGTGCAACCAAGTAATAATGCTGATAAATGAAAAATAATGCTTTCAAATAACACTATAAAAAACAATAAAATAAATCCTGTAAATATAAAAACAAATATTTCCTCTATAGAACGAGGGGTGTTTTTAATGTAAAGTTTACCCGTAGAAAAACTCAATGATGATAACAAAAAAAGAAATAAAACTGATTTAAAACTTATATAATATTGAATATTATAAATATTTTTATTTTTAGAAAATAATATATAATTATAAACATAAAACAGTTTATCCATAAATTTATTTTACCTTTTCTTATTGATTAATTATATTAATGGTCTCTATCAATTCATTATGTCCCTGCAATATATTCTCTAACCACATAAAAAATCTAAAACATATCGTATTTTTAGAATCATCTCAAATAAGCGCACGTCTGAGTCTGGCTGCACGCATACAATTTTATATCATTCAGATTATTGGTTTCTAAATATTTTTTCATTCTGTTGAATGCTATTTCATAAGTGTTATGTTCCTCTGAAATATGATATAACATAATAAATTTTAATTTTGATTTATCAACGTTATCAACAAGTCTGATAGCATCATCATTAGATAAATGACCAAATCTGCTTTTAATGCGCTGTTTCAAAAATAAAGGTCTCTCGCTATGAATCAACATTTTATCGTCATAATTCGATTCTATTATAATTCCGTCTGATCCGGAAAGTTTATTTACAACAAGACCTGTTACAAATCCTAAGTCTGTAACAATTCCAACTTTATAATTATTTTTTTTTACAATTAATCCTATCGGATCAGCCGCATCATGTGAAACTGGAAAACATTCTATTTCAAACCGTTCAATATTAAAATGTTTTTCAATTATATTAATTTGAGCTTTATTGAATTTATCCGATACTGCACATAATGTTTTTGATTTAATATATATCGGTATCTGATATTTTCTCCCAACAATTCCTGCTCCTGTCACATGATCTGAATGTTCATGGGTTATGATAATTCCTCTGATTTTATCAGGAGATTCTCCAATTTCGTCTAACCTCCGGGCAAGTTCTTTTCCGCTAATTCCGCAATCAATTAAAATACTTGATTCATCATCGCACAACAGTATAGAATTTCCGGAACTGCCGCTTGTCAATACAAAAACTGAAAACATGGTGAATTATTCCAATTGTTTATAAATTTAATAATCGTTATTTTCCAGAGCCGGTATTTTTCTGTTCTGAAGCTTCAGCAAGTTTATTAGTAATCATTTTTATTTGTGTGAAACTTTCATTGAAAACTTCAATATATTCAGTCACTTCGTATTCTATCAAATCAGCAAGCATTACATTATCTTTTGATTCAAATGCATCAAGAAGTTCCTGCATTAATTTTAAATAATCATTCAAATAATCTTGTAACGATTTATCTTTAATCTTGATTGCCGAATAATCTATGCTTAATGAATTCTGAAGTTGAGAATAAAAATTTATAACAGTTTCAAGAAATAAAAATTTTTCTTTCAATTCATTCATTGCTCCTGCAGATTCTCCTATTTGAAGCTTTTCTGAAACTGCAGTCAATTCATTTTTTAAAGTTGAAAGTTTATTCTGGCAATCTCCGATTTTTTCCAAAATTTCATCAAATGACAATAATGTTTTTTTCGATTTTAATTCTGTAAACAACAATGCCGTATTAGCTATCAGTTTTGAATTTAATTTCGAAATAGTTCCGTCTGTAAAAAATAATTTTATTTTCACAGGATCTAAAATTCCTTCCAGTTCATTCAAAGAAAATATAAAATCTCTAAAAATTTCAATGTCATTTTTTATTTCCAGAACTTTCGCTATATTTTCAATAGCTTTAACACACCAGCCGAATCCGTCTTTCAACTGAGTAAAGATTTCCAACAACTTATTATCCGGAAATTGTTCCGGATTAATTTTGATTTTTTCAATATGTTCATCTATTCTGTCAGAATAATTTTTCAATTCAGCTATCGAATTTAATGTCAGTATTTCTATATGCTCACTTTCAATTTCTACTTTATTTAAATCATATACCTGCATTTTATCATGTATATTTTCCAAATACTGCTGACCATTAATCAATATCTTCAGCACAATATGTTTTTTTTTATACAACCAGTTTCTCAAATCTTCAAGTATGCTCTTAAAATCTTCATCACCCTGAATTTCAAAATTAATTTTTTCTTTATTTATAATTATATCCATTAAAAAAATGCCTCCTGAAAATTTTAGGTTAAAATATATGCCATTTATTTATAAATTTCTTGACTTTCATTATTTATCTTTTCAATTCACTCAATACGCAATTCAGCAGTTTATTTGCCGCATTCCACCAGAAAAACCTTTTCATTTCCACAGCAGCAGTTTGACCTTTAATTTGAGCAGCTTTATAATTTGTAAAAATTTCCCTCATAATCCGCCTTAATTCTTTTTTTTCCGGAATCCTCCAATTCCCTTTAAGCCCGGCATAACTTTTATCATCTTTTACCGGCCGTGTTTCCAAATTCTTTAATAAGTAACAATTTTTTTCATTAATAAATTCTGTTGTCATAGAATAATTTGTAGCTATGCACGGCATACCTGTTGTCATACATTCAAGCAACCGCAATCCGCTTGCTTCTGCTTTATAAGGAAATATTCCGCAATTCATATCATTATAAATACGGGCCAACTGATGAAAACTCTGAACCGGATTAACAATAAATATTGTTGAATGTTCAGGTTGATCTTTAGTATAAATCTTATGTTTGTTAGTTACAAATCTTAACAATTCAGGTAAAAAACTTCCTGTCATAAACGGATTATGCCACATACAATACAATTCTACATTTTCTTCAGGAGAAAATTCTTCGCAAAACGATTCAACAGTCAATTGCTGATTTTTTCTTGAATCCCATTTACCGATAGAAAAAAATTTAAACTTATTTTTTGCCGTAAACTCAAAAGATTGTTGTTTTCTCGGTTTAAAAATAGAAAGATTGACTCCCGGCTGTATTACCGCAATTTTTTTTATGTCATATTTTTTTAAAATTTCCGCCTGCCACTTTGATGGAACGCATATAATATCAAGCTGTTTTAACTGATTCACCCATGAATTTTCAAGCTCATCGCTAAAAAAAAATGTAAACCCTATTTTTTTCCCTCCAGTAAATCTAAACATCTGGTTTCCGTTCGAAAATATTATTCCGGTATTGTCAAATCTCATTTTTTCAAGGCGGCTGAGCATTTTCTGAATTTCATCAAATTCGAGTTTCTCAACTCCAGTCAATTTATGAAAGGATGGAGCAAGACATACTTCAAGATGTTTATTCAGTTCAAGTGATATATTTTTGCCGTATACTCCGTATGAAAAATTACTTATTTCTGTAAAAATATTTATTTGCAAAACATTATCCATTCTAATTTTTTT
>JAGOBX010000169.1 GCA_017999075.1 Candidatus Babelota bacterium
ATATGAATATTAAAAATACAGCAGTAACGCGTAAATAAGCGTTATATCCTTCGAACCCTGTTAGTTTTCTCCAAAATATACGCCAGTAATCTCTGTCAATACTTGAACCGTAAAAAAATGGCATTATTGAAACAAGTATTTTTTTTGGTTCAAATGACCAGTAAGTATAAAAATTATAATCTCCCATTGAATCTGATCTTACTGTTAGCTTAGCAAATTCGAATACATCCTGGAAATAAGGATATATAACTGCTCCAAAAAATATAATTGAAAAACAGAACAATATAATATATTTGATTTTTTTTTTTTGAGAAATAAATGTGAAAACAAAATATAATATTAAAACAAAAATAGTGTAGAAAACAAATTGAGGTTGACCTCCGAAAAATTGAAGGCTGAGCAGTAAGCCTATTCCTGCCGACCATCTTATTTTCAGAGTTTCATTAAGGTTAAATAAACACCAGAAAACACCGGGAAGATAAGGGATTGAATTTATGATTGTTATGTGTCCAAGAAATACACAGGTTATGGAAAAACCGCCTAAAGCAAAAATTATGCCTGATACAAATCCTGATAAATCATCTCCTGTAATTTTTTTTATCAACAAGAACATGAATGTTCCTGCAAGAATAAAATTAAGGCATATAGATAAATTTATCCCGATAGACGGAGAAAAAATTACAGATAAATATGTCAGTGGATATAATGGCGCATTTTGAATCATGGAATAATACGGCCTGCCTCCGAATGTATAAGGTTCCCATTGCGGAATTTTATGATACATTTGAAAATAATTATGGAGATATGTTCTGTAGAAATAAAAATATCTTGTTATGTCAGAACCTGATATAACCTTATTTTTATTTAGAAATGAAGGTATATAGATAATAAAAATAATCAGGAAAATTATTATTAAAAAAAAATATTTGCGGAATGATATCATCTGAATTTATGTTTTAGATAAATGCTGACAAACGCAGCGCAAATATAAAAAAATGCCGCAAGAAATAATGTTATTTTAAATCCTGCATTCATTGCAAATATAAATGAGAATATTGAACCGAGAACCGAAGTTGCTCCGTTTACGGCCCATGCCCACGGGATTATGGATTCATTTTTATAATTACCAAGGACTTTAACTGCAAGAGGAAATGGCATTCCAAGAAGAATTGAAGGCGCAGCCAATGTGAAAACCGCAATAATTATTTTATAAATATGAGGAAGATCAATCATAGTGTGGAAAAATATATCAATAATAAAATTATATATTACTAATACTATAATAAGCAATATTATAATTTTAATAATATAATCTGAAAGCAGTTTGGCTTTGAAATAATTCGTGAAATAACTTCCGATACCTGAAAAAATAAGCATTGAAAATAATACTACCGAAAGAGCATATATTGGGTGGCCTAAAAATAAAATATATCTTTGTATCAAGGATGTTTCAATCAGCATAAACCCCATTCCGATACATGCAAAATAAGCGAGTATATTAAGTATCTTAAAATCATTCATATCTTTTTGAATTTTAATTATTATTGGAACAAGAACTAATGCTGTTGTTAATAATAATATTATTAAAAAAGAGATAACCAGAACAAAAACTGCAATATAATTATAAGAATGACCATCACGGATATCAAGGGCTTTTAAAAAATCTTCCGGTTTTAATAAATGAAAAAAGAACGGTTTATCGTCTGTTGTTGGAGAAATATCAAATTCATATTCTTTATAAAATTTTTCCGGCGAATCCGTAAAAATCAAATCTGAAAAATAATTAGGTTCTATTTTTCCGCTTGATGGGATGTATTCTATTTTAAAATTTAATTGTTCGGATATTTGATTTATTTTTGAGGTTTCTTCATAAGTAAATGCTGATTTTTTAAATAAGAAAGTTACAGTATTGTATTTGTTTCCGGGAATGTGTGAAATTATTATTATATTTTTATGAACTCCGTTTATTGATAAATTTTTATATGCTGCAAGTGCCAGACTTAATGCGCGAAGAGATTCTCTCGGTTTTTCGGGAAAATAAAAACGGGTAATTGTAAAAATACCATCGTCTGCAAGTTTATCAAAATAATCCTGAAATGCTTCAACTGTATATAATGAATTTTCAGCAAGAGCCATTGCTCCGGAATTTATAGCAGCCCAGGTATCAACCATTGATAATTGTATGATTTTAAATTTGTCTTTAAACTTTCGGATAAAACTTCTGCCGTCTTCAAGCACAAAATTAATTCCTTTTTGTTTATAGAGATAATTTGTGAATTTTCCGTACTGTTCATTTATAATATCTCTTATAATAGGATTTATATCTACAGCATAAATTTCTGAAACACCGCAGATTTTCGCGCCAAGTACGTCTTTACCAGCTCCTGCTCCGATAACAGCCATAGGAGATTCTGGTTTAAGAAGATATGCCAGCGCGGTAATGGAATATTTTAAAAATTCTGCTTCTGAATCAGAACCGTTGTATCCTACCATCGCCATTCCTGCGCAGGCGTCTATATCAAGAGTTTTAAGATCGGGCAGATGTTTCCCTTCATAAACAGAACTTAATCCCCAATCAAGGAATCTTGTAGGATAAACTGCAACGCGTGAAAAAGCGTTCCATTTTGAGTATTCCACATCATTTTCATAATGTCCTTTTACAAATTTGATCTTAAAAAAATTTTTGAATTTGTTTTCGCTGAAATTGAAATAAAATGCTGCTGCTAAAAAAATAAAAATCAGGATTGAAAATATTTTTTTTAAAACATTTCCGTTTGAAGAAAAAATGATAGTAATGGGAACAAGGCTCATTATGACTGCAATAAAAATTATTGAAGATTCCGCTCCGAAAATATTTATAACAGGAATAAATGTAAGACAACCTGCGGCAGCTCCGATTAAATCAAAAAAATATAATTTGCTGATATGTTCTGATTTGAAAGTTATTAAAATTGATAATCCGTATGCCGTTAGAAAGAAAGGTATCATCATATTGAAATATATGAACCCTAAATACAAAATATCAGATAGGTTAGCCCTCAGATAAATTTTTGAGTTGAATATTATAAAAAAAGAAATTAACAGATAAATAGGGGCTGCAATTGAAGTGAAATATATGTGATTGTCTATTTCATCGTTGGCAATATGATTTTTTCTGAAATATAAGAATAATCCTGCGCAGCTCATTCCGAGCATAGCTATTGAAACCGCCATAAATGCAAAATGATACCATAAAATTACACTGAATAATCTGGTCATCAATAATTGCAGCATTATTATCGAACAGGATATTAAAAATGCTACAGGATAATATTTTTTTATATTCATAATTTATAAAAAATACCTCGCTACAAGTATCAACCCTGAAGTCAATAATGCTGTTCCTGTAATTCTCATAAAAACAAGCATATTGCGTAATCCTATTTTTTCTGTTAATGCAGGAGAACTATAAGGAAAAAATATAAGACCGGAACCGAAATCTATGGATAACATAACAGTTATCCAGTAAAAATATTTTTTCATCAGAAAAAACATTACCGGATAAATAACAAGACTCATCATTACAGAGGTTCTTGAATGAGGATAATATTTTTCTGAACGTTCTAAAAATATTTTTATATTGTCAATATGAGTTCCTTTGCATCCGTAAAAAATCGCTTTGTTGAAAAATTGATTTTTGCCGTAAATTACGCTTAAGTCTTCTTTTTTTTTTTCCGTGTTGCACCACAGACATTTATATTTTTCATTCGTTTCCATAACACAAAACTTCTTCTGCAAAATATTTAGAGAATATGATAATAGTTTTAATTTTTATGTCAATAATAAATTGAAAACAAAATCATTATTATTGAAACTGATTTTCTGCGGAAATTTGATAATTTGCCAGATTTATAGTGTAATCTATTGATTCAAGCAGAATGTTTATTATAATATTGACTTTTTCAATTTCGCTTGCTTCTGATCTTTTTCGTACTGAAACCAGAGATTTTGAATATGATATTGTTTTTATTAGTTCAAATAATCCTGAATTTTGAGATAATAAATTTCTAAGATCATCTAAATTCTTTATATGGAACCTATGCGCCTGAATACTTTTTTTTAAAATTGATAATCTTGAGATTATTTCAGGAAACACGTCAGGATATTTTTTTTTGCTATATGAATTTATTATTTCCTGAATAAGGGATAAATCTAAATTTGTGTTTGTTATTTTATATTTTTCAATTGCTTCTTTAAGGTCGCAATGTTCTATACCTTCTATAAAAGCTCCGTCATACGTGCAATTAATAATTTTGCGTTTGGAAATTTTAACTTGACTGCAGTACCATCTGTAATATTCGAGAAGCTGGCGAGTTGTAGGAACACTTACAGTTTTAATCCCTTTTATAAAAATTTTGTTTTCAGCTGCTCCTGCGAACATATTTTCCATTGTGTTGAACTTGGACAAAACTAATGTTCCGCATTCTTCATACATAGTCGTATTACAATGAGTTTTCATTACGGGATAACTTAGATCCTGGCCGATGAAAAATATAGGATCTGCTCCTATATATTCCGCAAACTGAAAAGCTATTGTTGAAACACTTCCTCCTGCTGTGGACAATTGACCCTTATGTGTGGTAACGCTTTCAAAATACATTGATAACGGATAGTCTGAAACAAAAAACAAACTTTTATTTTCAAGATGTTTGACAACTTTATTTGAACATATAAGGCATGTGATGAAATAATTATGCAAATTGATATCTTTGAAATGAAAATAACTTTTGTTTTGCGGATCTATTGTTATTGTAAAATGAGGAATTATGTCATAATCAATTAATTTTTTATAAACAGTATCGACAGCAATTATGATAAATTTTTTTCTGTGTTTGTATAATTCTCCTATATTATAATCAAGAGACGGACCTGCAGAAACAATTATTGCTGGTGCTTTTGAAAATTTATTTTTTATGTTTATTATTCCCGGCGATGCCGCAAACTGGTTGAAATTATTTATTACATTGCTGTGATATATATCCCCGAAATATGATAATGTAACTGCTTGTGCAATAATATTGTCAACTGCTTCAGATAAATAATTTTTTATGAAATTTATTTTTTCTCTGAATATTGAAATTATAGACTGCAAAATTATATAATTGATTTTTGATACAAACACGGGATTGAACATAGATGAAAAATATGATTTTATTTCTTGTTCTGATTCGGTTGCCGCTATATTCCATTTATCAAGAGATTGCGGAAGTTTTATGGTTTGCAGCATTGAAATCAGAATATTGAAATCAGGTTCAATTATTAAAAAATATGGATTGACAGAATCTAAGATTTTTTTTATATGATAACCTAATCCTGGTTTAATGAAAACGGCAAAATCGTTGTCAGTTATATTGTACTGAGGAACTAGCCGTTCTGCTTCTTTTTCAGGATCGTATTTTGAATGAACATGTATTTGGTTGTTTTCATAATATTCGGAATAAGTCCAAACTCCGGATTTTGTTTTTTCAAGATTTATTTTATATTTATTTTGATTTAAATGAGATAAAATGGATGAAGCTAATTGATAATTTTTTTTTTTGATCAGATCGAAGTTATAATCAAGGAGCTCTTTATTGAATATCATAATACTGAATTTATAATTGTATTCCAGGATTTAGTCCAGTCTTCGGATTCGAGTTCTGACATGGGATACCCTGCTTTATAACTCCAAAACATTATAGAATCAGGTTTTTTGCTTTTAATGAGGCGTACGGCCTCATAAATTTCGTTTTCTTTGTTTTTTATAATTTTATAAGCTTGTACCCATATTTCAGACATTGAATTTATAGATGAAGCAAGTGTTAGAAGTTTATCGGAATAATAGCCCACATATTCGGAAACTGTTTTGTTTTTTCTTTGCCAGTACGGATCAGTTGAAATAATGTTTGTATTTGTTATATTTTTGATATAATTCCAATTTGAAAGGCCTCCCATTGAACTATCTTCTGTAGGCAGCAGGCATATGTTATTTTTTTTTTTGTTTTCATTCACATATTTACATAAGTTGTTTAAAAGATTGGTTATTGATTCGCTTCTGAAATCTGACAAATCTGTATTTATTTTTTTTTGAGGAAATTCATATCCGAATTTATTTTCAAATAACTCTCTGCAAATTTTGCATGAACATCCCCAGACTCCTGTTTCAGACTGGAAATCTTTGAAATAAAAATGAGGTTCATCCCAAAAAATATAATCACAGTCTGTTTCAATTGCTTTTTTTAACCAGTCGAATAAAAGTTTTTCAGTTAACGGATGATTTATACAGGCATGCCCGACCCGTTTCCCGGAATTATCAGTCTGCCATATTTCAGGATAATCAATAAGCCATTTTGAAAACGCTTCTCCTCCGAAAATTCCCAGAACACCCCAAGGATTTATATATGTTGTAAAACCCGATTTTTTAGCGATTTCCACCATCTTACAAATAGTTTTATGATAAAAAAAATAATCATTTTCACAGTATGTGATAAGTATTGTATTGAACCCGATTTTTTTCATGTTATCAAGTTCTGTTATAAAATGTTCCGGATACCTGCATCCGAAATAACTGCAGCCTATATTCATGATTTTTTAATTAAAAAAGTTTAATATTATTCTTTTACTATATTTGATATATAAGATACTCCGATTATTGCATTTTCAAGTTTTGTATTGTCAAGCAAATGGCGCATATCTAAAAAATCTCCTTCTGCAAGGATTTTTTTTATTGTATCATCAATATAAATAGTTTTATCTACAGGAATATTTTTGAATACAACTCCGTGATTATGCAAGTATAATTTTTGATTCGCTTTGTTTGCAGGATGAACATAAGAAATTGAGTTTAATAAATTTTGATCAAAAAAGTTTAAATCTGAGGTTAAATCTACACCTATGCCGAAACTTATTATAGTTTCTTTATTGTATTTAGGTTCATTATTTAAATCAATCCATTCTGCAAGATTATCTCTATGCATAACCATTTCTTTGTTTTTAGGTTCATTTTTTTTTAATGGAGATTTTTTTATTCCTGAACTGTATAACCCTGAAATTTCGCCGATTATTACAGCGCTTACAACGCCTTTGAAAATGTTGCGGTTTTTTTTGGCAAATTCAAAAATAAAAGAATATATATCGCTGATTGAAATACCATTTTGGTTTTTTGCGCCTGCAAAAAATACTTCGTTGAACGGTCCATTCAGCGCTACGTTAAATCCGGTATAAATCGTTATCTGTCCTGTATCTTTTGCAGGAATCAAAAAATCAGGGGTATCATTACCATCTGTTGGAAGCCATACCATTGCTC
>JAGOBX010000170.1 GCA_017999075.1 Candidatus Babelota bacterium
TAAAATTGGTTGAAAAATATTTTTTTCAAAAAATTCCATTTTTTGCTGTTTTATGATTTTTGTAGGCGGCTTTTTTTTCTTTAAACTCTGTAATTTATCGAATGTCATGTTGAGTTCTCGAAATTGATATAAATTGTATAACAAATTTTAATGTTGACATAAATTATCCGTAATATTAAAATATATAAGTAATACTTAAAAAAACTTTATGAGGTAATAATTTTGATGAAAATATCAATAATTAATTATTTAAAAAATTTTATTTCTTCACCTGAAGAACGTGAAAAAAGCATCTCCAACCTTACAGGAGATTTGTTTGGTGGATTAGCAGCAATGCTAGTTGCGCTTCCTTCTGCTATAGCTTTCGGATTGATTGTTTACAGCGCATTAGGCAGCGAATATTCAGGCAAAGCAGCAATTGCAGGAATATTAGGCGCAATAGCATTAGGACTAATAGCTCCTATATTTGGAGGAACCTCTAAACTTATCACAGCTCCATGTGCACCTGCAGCTGCAGTTTTATCATTATTTGTCTCAGAAATGGTCAAACAAGGAACTATATCTTTTGAAACAATGCCTTTTTATGTTACTTTAGTAGGTTTGCTTGCAGGAATACTACAGCTATTGATTGGTTTTATCGGCGGGGGAAAACTTATTAAATATATTCCTTATCCGGTTATAGCTGGATATTTAAGTGCTGTGGGCATTCTCATATTTTCAGGACAATGGCCTAAATTTTTAGGTATGCCTAAAGGATCGTCATTTTGGAAATCATGTTATTCTTTCGGCGGATGGCAATGGCAAAGTATAACAATTGGTCTGACTACTATTGTAGTTATGTTGACAGCTCCAAAAATAATAAAAAAAATTCCAGCCGCAATTGTCGCTTTAGCTTCAGGTATTGCATGTTATTTTATTTTAGCTGCTATCGACCAGTCTTTATTGAATATGGATAAAAATCCTTATATAATCGGTCAGATAAATGCAAGTGCTGGTGAAATTATAACAAGTATAAAAACCACTTGGGCAGGTGCAATGAACCTGAATATAGACGTTTTAGGACTGTTATTAGTTCCCTTCTTAACATTAGGCGTTTTATTGTCTGTAGATACTTTGAAAACTTGCGTTGTTCTTGACGCTTTAACTCAGACAAGACATAATTCAAATAAAGAATTAATTGGACAGGGACTGGGAAATATAGGATCATCGCTTTTATGCGGACTTCCAGGTGCAGGCACTACAGGACCAACTCTTGTCAATTTTTCAAGCGGAGCTAAAACAAGATTTTCCGGATTTTTAGCCGGATTTTTCAGCATATTGGTTTTACTATTTTTTGCAAAATATGTTGCATGGATACCAGTCGCATCACTTGCTGGAATTCTTTTAGTTGTAGGATTCAGAATGGTGGACAAAAAAAGTTTCAGTCTTTTAAGACATAAATCAACAGTGCTTGATTTCATAGTAATACTCGCCGTTATTATTTCAGCCTTAACTATGAGCCTTATCACAGCAGCAGTCGTTGGTATTATTATGGCCATATTTCTTTTTATACGTGAGCAAATGAGGTTATCTGTGGTACGCAGAAAATTCCTTGGCCATCAAAAATTTTCAAAAAAAAAAAGGCCGCTTAACGAAGCTGCGATTCTTGAAAAGGAAGGCGCTAAAACAATAATATTTGAGCTTCAAGGACAATTATTTTTCGGTACTACAGATCAGCTCCTAAATGAAATTGAACCTTTTATCAGTTCCGCAAAGTATTTTATTCTTGAAATGCGCAGAGTTCAATCTCTTGATTTTACAGCTGCAAACAGACTTATGCAGATATTAAACAGAATAAAAAGTAAAAAAGGATTTTTAATTTTAGCTTCTGTTCCCTTAAGTTTGCCAACTGGCCAGAATGTGAAAGATTATCTATCTTTCTTAGGTTTATCTGAAACAACTGGCTTAAAATTTTTTCCTGATCTGGACGACGCTCTTGAATGGGCTGAAGATGAGATTCTAAAAGAATCACCTATTGAATATTTTGAAACACACGAGCTTACTATTGATGAGATGGAATTTTTTAAAGAATTTTCAGCGGAAATCCTTGAGCAATTAAAAAATGTTATGGTAGAACGCCGTTTTAAAAATGAAGAATTAATTTTTAAACGCGGAGAAACAGGAGATGAAATATTTTTTATACGTAAAGGTTCAGTTAAAGTGGTTCTACCGCTTGCTGGAGGAACTGTTCATCATCTTGCTACATTCATACGAGGCGATTTTTTTGGAGATATGGCATTTCTTGATAAAGCCGAAAGATCTGCAAACGCTGTCGCATCCGGCGATACATCACTTTATTATATTTCACGGGAAAAATTTGACAAGCTTACAAAAATTCATCCTGAAATAGGCGGACATTTTTTTGAGGAATTAGCATATATTGTTTCTTACCGACTCCGTCAGACAAATATAGAATTAACTGCATTACAAGATGGATAAAAAAATAATTTTTGTACAATTAAATCAACTCTAACAACCCCAAAAATTACTTTTCGGGGTTGTTAGCAAAATAATCAATTTTCCGACAGCATATTTAATTCACGAGATGTATTTCTCAGGCGTTCAGAAAAAATAAGATTTAAATTTGTTAAAACTTTATACGCCAATTTCGCATTTTCTTTCATTATGTTAAAAAAATCTGTTTTTGAAAGAATATACAATTCTGTTTCTGATGTGGCAATTACCGTAGCTGATCTTGGTTTATTTTCAAGTATTGCCATTTCTCCAAAATGAGAACCAACGCTGTAAGTAACAATTCTTTTTACTGCGTCTTCAGAAAGTTTATGAACGATACTCACTTCACCAAGACCGATAAAATACATTTCATTCCCAGGGTCGCCTTGTTTAAAAATTATATCATTTCTATTATATTTATTTTTCTTGCAATATTTTTCAATAATTTCTATTTCGTTTTTATAAAGTCCATTCAATAAATCCATATCCTCAATATTGTAAGAACGATTTCTACTCATATCTATATTGTGTTCTCGCAATAAAGAGTCTTCGCAGTATTCAAGCGCAAAATCATTATTAAAAAAAATCCGTTCATTAGTTATTTCTTTAATAATACCTATTTCGTTCAGGAATGTAATCATTTCTTCGCGCTCCTGATCATTGAATTTTTTCATAGAAGAAAAACATATAATTATTCCTGATTCTTTTAGTTTCTGCATTAAATCAAGAAAAAGCTGCGCGCCCGTTAAATCTATAGATAATACGTTTTTTAAATCGAAAATAATATATTTGACTTTTTTGATATGTTTTTCAATAAATACACTGAAACTGTCAGTGGTGCCAAAAAATAAAGAACCCTGCATTTCTATTAAAACTATATCTTCTCCAAATTTTTCAAGGATTTCATTTTCCTCAGTGCTCCTTATTTTTTTCGATCTGAAAGTTTTAGCTGAAAGTATACGTTTAATAACTGGTTGTTTAGCCTGATTTTTGATAAAGATTATACTTGCAATACCTAGACCGATTCCAACTGCTACCATTAAATCAATAACAGCTGTAACAATTGTAACAACAATCATTACTATAACGTCAAGCCTCGCTGATTTTTTTTTTATAAGACTTACACTCCAAATATCAATCATTTTAATTGCAGTTATAAAAAGTATTCCTGATAAAACTGTCATTGGAATCCATTTTGCCCATCTTCCGAAAACCAAAACAATTAAAAGAAGTAATAATCCATGAATTATACCTGATAGATTTGTTTTACCGCCTGCGTCAATATTAACAAGAGTCCTGACTGTTGCTCCGGCGCCTGCTATACCTCCGAAAATACCAGCCATTATATTACCTATTCCCTGACCAAACAATTCTTTATCGCTGTTATGTCTGGTCTTTGTTTTTACATCTGCAACAACTGAAGTTAATAGAGTATCAATAGCTCCTAAAATCCCAAGCGTCAATGCAGGTCCTATAAGAATTTTAAACATATCAATATTAATATATCCTATGAATTTTTTTAATGAAAAAATAAATTCTGGTGTTGGAATTTTTGCTGGAATGTTTCCAATTATATAAGGATTAATTGGATTTAAAAATTCAGAATATAATATTTTTCCAATTATAAAATACACTATTATTCCTACAAACATTCCGGATAACGATGTAGGAATTTTCTTTAATATTTTAGGAATATATAAAATTCCAAGTATTGTAGCTATACCTATTATCGCTATATATAAGTTCACCGAACCGAATTTTGTAAACAAATCGTTCCATGAAGTACCTGATGAAAACCCGAAAAAGGGTTTTATTTGTCCAAAAAAAATTATTACAGCTATTCCATTCATAAAACCAGCTATTACTGAATATGGTATATACTTTACAATTTTTCCTGCATGTACAATGCCCAGAAAAATTTCAGTCATACCTCCTAAAATAACAGTAAACCCAAACAAAAACAGTATAACCGGTATTTTCTCCGCAGTAGTGGGAAATGCAGCCTGTAAAGACGGATTCTGCATAAGCGTTACTATAGCTGCTGTAGAAACAACTGCCATTGGTCCGGTTGGACCTGTTACCTGAGAAGGAGTTCCTCCGAAAAGAGCAGCAAATAATCCTGTAAAAATGGCGCCGTATAATCCGGCAACTGCTCCCGTCGAAACATAATCAGGACCAAGTGAGGAAAATGAAGAAACTCCGAATGCGATTGCAAGCGGCAATGCAATAATACCGGCTACAATACCGCCGTTTAAATCGTTTTTAAAATTTTTAAACGTAATCATTAATACACTCCTCTCCATGATAAATTTCTAAAAAATTTAATATTAATAAAATATTATTAAAATTATGTCAAAATTTAAAAAAATTATTTATTTATTTAAAAATATCTGAAAATTATATACAGATTTGATATCAAAAGAGATATAATAGTTATAATAATTCCATATTTGGCAAATGTTAAAAAAGAGATTTTATACCCGCTTTTTTCAGCTATTCCTGCTGATACCACGTTTGCTGATGCTCCTATAAGAGTTCCGTTTCCGCCAAGACACGCTCCTAATGAAAGCGCCCACCACATTGCTGAAATGTCTGAAGAACCAAGTGTATGTTTAAAATTTTCAATTAAAGGTATCATTGTTGCAACATAAGGTATATTATCAACAAGAGCAGATAAAATTCCCGAACCCCATAAAATTATATATGTTGTTAATTCTATATCTCCTTTAGTAACTGCAAGCAGATATTGTGATAATTTACCTATTATCCCTAATCTTACAAGTCCGTCTATTATAACAAACAATCCTATAAAAAAGAAAATTGTTGTCCAGTCTATATCCTTCATAACTTTTTCAAATTTATGGGAATCGGTAATAAGCATTAAAAATGCTGCTCCGCCTAAAGCTATTGTGGCTGGTTCTATACGTAAAAAACCATGAAACATAAAACCTATTATTACTATAAATAAAATAATTAATGATTTTATAAGAAGTGGTTTGTTCTCTATTGTTTTACTTTCATCAAATTCCATTATACGCGCTTTTCGTTCATTTGTAACAACCAATTTCTTTTTAAACATAAAATATAACAAAACATTAGTCACTACCATTATTATTATTATTACAGGAGATAAATTTATTATAAAATCAAGGAAAGTAAGTTTTGCTGCGCTGCCAATCATAATATTCGGCGGATCTCCAATCAAAGTAGCAGAACCTCCTATGTTTGAAGAAATTGCTTCTGAAATAACAAATGGTTCAGGAGAAACTCCCAATTCTACTGCAATAAGAATTGTTACAGGAACAATAATCAAAACAGTAGTTACATTGTCTAAAAAAGCTGAAAAAACTGCTGTTATAACCGTAAAAAACATTAAAATTTTTACAGGATTTCCTTTAGTCATTTTTGCAGATTTTATAGCTACATACTGAAAAATACCGGTATGTTTCATAATAGCCACTATCATCATCATTCCTACAAGTAAAAATATTACATTCCAATCCACATCAGCAAAAGCCTTGTTTTGTTCAGTAAATCTGAATAGTATAAAAATCACTGCGCCTGTAAGAGCTATTACTGTTTTATGAATTTTTTCAGTAGAAATCAGTAAAAAAATTATTAAAAAAAGAAGTGATGCTATTACGCTCTGAATGCTCATCCCTAACTCCTTAATACCTTCTTTAAAATATCCATATAACTTACAATGCCTATAACTTTGTCATTATTATCAACTATAGGTATATGTCTGCGGTGATTATTTGAAAATTCAAATGCAGCTTCTATTATTGAAGCATCCGGCATAAGTTTAAAATACGGTTTTTTCATAATCTCTTTAACTTTATGCTCTCTTCCTTTGGTAAGCATTTCTTCAAATGGTTCAAAATTTCTTAAAAAATTAAGATTTTTCATCATTGATGCATATGACGGTATCCCGAATTTTATTATTTCATTTACAGTAACTTCCCCTATTAAAATTTCAGAATCATTTACCACAGGCGCATAACTTATATTTTTCATAAAAAATAAATCTATAAGTTCGTGTATACTTTGATTGGAATTTATTGTTTGAGGGGTGGGACTCATAATATCAGCTACTGTTATAGATTTTTCAATTTCTATAGATTTTTTTTCCACATATTCAATAATCTTATCTGGAGATTTTAAACTTAAAAAATCATTTGACGCATTTTTATCAAGAAATAATTTAGCTATACCGCTTACAACATTTAAATATTTTTTAGGAGATTGCAATGATGCCAAAACAACTATTATTCCAAAAACATTATTATTATCATATTTCAAAACGTTTCGAGGTTTAGCTATACCTACAAGCAAATCATTAAAATTTTCAAGACGGGCATGCGGCATAATTATCCCGTCAACCAGCGTGGTAATTCCCAATTTTTCCCTTTCAAAAATTTGATGAAGAACTTCACTTTTCGGTACACTGAACGAATGCTTTTTATAAAACGCATCTATTATATCAGAAACGCATTCTTCAACTGTATTGTTATCTCCGCCAAATAAAATAAAATGTTCATCAAGCAGACTTGATAACTTCATTTTTTTCCTCCGATTCATCGATCAGAAAAATATATTATATAAAATTATTAAAACAGAATTTTTAGATTTTTTAATATCAAAAAAATATCTATTTATAATAACAAAATATAAGTTTTTCTTTATCTATATCTATTATTCAATAATTAAAAAATAAGTTTACAACTTACTGTATAAAAATCAAGGGTTTTATATTTTTAAAAAAAGATTAAATTTATCTTGAAAAAAAATCAATATGAATATATATTCAATCTTCGTTCTAATATA
>JAGOBX010000171.1 GCA_017999075.1 Candidatus Babelota bacterium
ATTGATAAACAATAAGTTTATTTTGTAAAAAAAATATATAAATATATTCTGGGAACAGTTCCATAAAAGGTGATTCGAACTCAGAAAAGATATGCTGTTCAGAAAAAATAATTTAGGATAATAAATAAATTTGATTTAAAAATTTCCATGATTTGAATTCGGGCTTCAAATGCCGCAGTCTTTTTTTAATGAATTTCCGAAATAAAAAAGTATTGACATTTATTTTTAGAGGGTTATAATTTCCCTTTTAAAAAATAAAATTATAAGAAATGTTTTCAAAATGAATCTGTTTTTATCAGGATTTATATTTATAATAATTGGCATAATTTCTGCAATTATATTGAATGAAAAACTTAAAATGCAGGTATTTTCATTTTTTGTAACATTAGGAGCAATTTGTTTTTTAATACCTTCATTTAAAGTTTTAATTTCCGGTCATCCGCTGAGTTATTCAATCAGAATTCAGCCGCCTATATATTATGCTGATATTTTTATTGACGGATTATCTGCAATTTTTGTAATTATAATTTCGGCAATATCGATAATAACTTCATTCTATTCAATCGGATATTTAAAGGATTATTGCGGAAAAAACAAACAATTATCATCTCATTTATTTTTTTTCGGAATACTTATAATGTCGATGATACTTGTAACAGTTTCGTCAAATTATTTTATGTTTCTTTTAGTATGGGAATTAATGTCTTTATCATCTTTTTTTCTTGTTATATTTGAAAATGATAAAGAAGATACTGTAAATGCAGGTATAAATTATTTAATAACTATGCATATAAGTCTGATATTTCTTATAATCGGATTTTTGATGTTGTCGCATTTTTCAGGTTCGCAGAATTTTTCTGATTTTTCTGCAATCTTCAAAAATACGTTAATGAAAAACAAAGCAATTATTATTTTTATTTTTTTGTTTACAGGTTTTGGAATCAAATGCGGTATTTTTCCATTCCACAGCTGGCTGCCTAAAGCACACCCTGCAGCTCCGAGTCATATATCTGCAATAATGTCAGGAGTTATGATTAAAACAGGCATATACGGGATTTTGCGTATTATAAGTTTTATGGATATTCCGTCAAAAATATTGTCTGTTTCAATATTGACAATAGCTCTTTTAACAGCTCTGATATCTGTATTATACGCGTTGACTCAAACTGATATAAAAAAACTTCTTGCTTACAGTTCAGTTGAAAATATAGGAATAATTTTAATCGGGATAGGATTTGGGATGCTTGGATTGTCTTATCAGAATAAATTAATTTCCGCAATAGGCTTTACAGGAGCCATAATGCATTTAATAAATCATTCAGTTTTTAAAACATTATTGTTTTTCGGAGCTGGAACCATTTATAAGAAGCTGCATTGTAAAAATATGGAAATTCTCGGAGGATTGGCGAAGTATATGCCTTATACGGCAATTTTATTTTTTGTTGGATGTCTCGGCATATCAGGAATACCAGGATTCAGCGGGTTTGCAGGAGAATTTGTGATATATCTTTCTATGCTAAAAAGCGTAGGTCTGAACACCAAGTTCGGATTGATAATATCGGTATTATCAATTGCCGGTCTTGCTTTAATTGGGGGGGTATGTTTATTTTGTTTTGCAAAATTGTTCAGCATAGTATTTCTTGGGACTCCAAGAAATAAAAAAATAGAAGAAGAACTTATAAAGGAAAATACTTCCGACCCGTCTTTTTCTATGTTGGCGTCAATGTTTATATTGTCTGTTATGGTAGTTCTAACCGGATTATTCCCGCAGTATCTGGTTAAAATAATATCAAATCCTGTTAATTTATTAATAAAACAATCAGATTTTGAAATTGTTTCGAATTTTAATTATTTGAATTATATGACTTCTCTTGTTTCATATTCTACAATACTATTTATTGTAATGGTTATTATGACTTGGCTGATCCGTTACATATTGCTGAAAAATAAAAAAGTAGAATATTTTAAAACCTGGGATTGCGGTTATCAGTTCGGTAATAATAAAATGCAGTATACAGGCAGTTCGTTTATCAGGCCTTTTTGGAATATTATAAAATTGTTTGTAAAAGTGGATTATTACAGAACTTCTCCGGAAGGATTATATCCGAAACATCTTGATTTTAAAATTGTAATAATTGATTTTGCTGAAGGATATTTTATTAAACCGATGTGTGAAGTTATTAGAAAAGTTTTGAATTTATTTTCGTGGATGCAAAGCGGTAATACACAGGCATATATTTTATACGGAATAATATTTATAATTATTATACTAATTTCGATTATGATTAATTAATTTTTTTGAAAATTTATTTTTTTTAGGTAAATTCAGCTTTTATCCGGGAGTAATGGAAAAGTGTTTGAAATAAATTGGGACAGTATAATACTTAATTTTATATTTATATTTTTGTTCCCGTTATTTTTTATAGGAATAATAAACAGGGTAAAATCGGTATGGGCCGGAAGAAAAGGACCTTCAGTATTCCAGCCTTTTTATGATTTCAACAAACTATTGAACAAAGGAGAGATCATAAGCTCGACAACTACGTTTGTTTTCAAAATAACTCCGAATGTTATTCTTGCGAGCATATTTACTGCTGCTTTGTTTGTACCTGTAGGAACGCATAAATCTATAATAAGTTTTAACGGCGATTTTATTATGTTTGCTTATCTTCTTGCAGCAGGCAGGTTTTTCGGAGTTATCGGAGCTATGGATACAGGCAGCAGTTTTGAAGGAATGGGCGCCAGCAGAGAAATATCCTTTTCAACACTCGCAGAACCTGCGTTTTTTATAGTAATTTCAACTATAATATTTTCTACAGGGCACGAGAATTTCAACGGAATATTTGGATTGTTGAAAAGGACTCATGAAGGAACTGTTTTAGTTATAACATTATGCGCGATAGCATTGTTCATAATGATGCTGATTGAAGGATGCAGAGTTCCGGTAGATGATCCTAACACTCATCTTGAATTGACCATGATACATGAAGTTATGATACTTGATAATTCCGGTCCAGGTCTTGCTTTTATAACTTACGCATCAGGATTAAAAATGGTTTTATTCGGTTCAATAATAGCTAATTTAATTATATCTCCGGCAGTTAATCCGGAATATTTTACGTTATTGTTTTTGATAATCCTTTCAGGTCTTGCGGTTTTAATAGGTTTTATAGAATCAGTAATGGCGCGTATGCGCATGCCTCATATTCCGCAGTTTACTTTAATGATGATTTCAATAGGTCTTTTAATTCTGTCTATAACTGTGCTTGGATTATATGGAGGATTAAACCTGAAATGATTAATTTTTTTATAATATTATTCGGAATAACTTTATTGTATATTTCAGGAACAAGCAGGTTGGAAGCGTACATTAAAATGCTGTCGCTTCAGGGAATTTTTCTTGCAGTTATTGTAACTTTGAATGTTGAACACAGCCTCCTCAGTTCTGTTATTGTCCTTATTGAAACAATAGTGTTTAAATCTTTAATAATACCGTGGTTTTTATTTAAAACACTCCGTGAAAACAAAATCAAACGTGAAACTGAACCATATATTCCTAATTTTTATTCGCTTCTTATAGTGAGTTCAATTTTCTTTTTTGGGTTTATTTTAACTTACTGGTCAATAGAGAACACTACTAATGCAGTCAGACCTTTAAGTTTTGGAATGTCAATTTCAACGATAATAACAGGATTGTTCATAATAATTTCAAGAAAAAAACTGCTGACTCATCTTATAGGTTTTATAATTCTTGAGAATGGAATTTTTTTGCTGTCAGTTTCGTCGCTGACTCAAATGCCGATAATAGTTGATCTTGGTGTTCTGCTTGATATTTTTCTTGTAATTTTATTGCTTGGTTTGTTTTTGAATAAAGTTAAATCAACTTTTGAAGAATTGGAAATAGATAATTTAACAAATTTAAAAGATTAATATTATGATAAGTGTTTTAATAATTATTCCATTAATTTTGAGTGTTTTAGTTTTTTTGTTCAACTCTAAAAAACTTAATAATTTTGCGCTTATATGGTATTCTATTCTGCATTTGACAATTACCGTACTTTTGTATATTTACGGCGGCAGTTTAGGGAAATATTTTAAAATTGACAGTTTAAACATTTTATTTCTTCTTGTTCAATCTGTTTTATTATTTTGCATTTCAATATACAGTTCAAATTTTTTAAAAAGTTCGGAAAATAAATGGCATAAATATTATACCGTTTCATTTTTGTTATTTATACTGTCAATGGATTGCGCCATATTAAGTTCGCACCTTGCATTAATGTGGGTTTTTGTAGAAGCCACCACATTAACAAGCGCTATACTAATATATTTTCACAGGACAAAATCTACGGTTGAAGCTACATGGAAATATATCTTTATTTGTTCGATAGGAATTTCTTTTGCATTTATCGGAATAATTTTATTGTCGATCGGATGTAAAAACATAGAATCATTATTTTTTAGCGATTTGTATAAACCCGGGAATAATGTTATACAGTTCTGGCTGAAATTTGCATTTCCTTTTATTCTTGTAGGTTTTGGAACGAAAATGGGATTGGCTCCTGTTCACGCATGGCTTCCTGATGCTCATTCCGAAGCTCCGTCGCCTGTATCTGCAATTTTATCAGGGGCATTGCTGAATGCAGCTTTGTTAGGAATTTTGCGCGTTTATAAGATGTGTATTATTTACGGGTTAAATGAATTTGCTGAAAACCTGTTTTTAATTATGGGGTTTTTATCTGTTACTGTAAGCGCAGCTTATATTATAAAAATTACAAATTACAAACGCATGCTTGCGTATTCGTCGATTGAAAATATGGGTATCATTACTATAGGTTTCGGACTTGGAGGCAAGCAGGGAATATTTGCCGCATTACTTCATTTAACAGGGCATTCGTTAATTAAAGCATCGTTATTTTTGACTTCAGGAAACATTCTCCATATTTTTAAAACTAAAGATTCAGATAAAATACGGGGATTATATAAAGCCGATAATATAACTGGATGGCTTTGGATGTTTGGAATTTTGGCTATTTGCGGATTTCCTCCGTTCAGTATCTTTATTAGCGAGCTGCTTATTGTAAAATCAATGTTTATTGCAAAACAATACATTAAACTGATAGTTTTTGTAGGGCTGCTGACAGTTATATTATACGGACTTATTGAAAAAACATTGAAAATGAATTGCTATGAACCGCAGGAAAATATTGATAAAAAGCATATAGAAACAGGGTTTTGTGTTTATGCTCCGCAAATGATTTTGCTTGGATGCGCATGTTTGCTGGGAATATATATTCCCGGAAAAATTTTGAATATATTATCCGGCGCTGCGTTATGGTTTGGAATTGCGAAGTAAAAATTTTATTATGGTTTAATTAAAAAAAATATGAATTGGAAAAATTTAATTAATTGCGAGACAGTTGATATAACAAATATTCCTGAATTGCCTTTTAATTTATTGAGAAGCAATATAATAGAAGAATGCAGAAATAAAAAACGTCCAGTATTGTTTTTTGGAGTTCCTGAAAATAATTATTTGAGATTATATGTTGTTTTGGCAGACGATCAGAACAGTATATTGATGACTGCAACGTCAAAGTTAAGTAAAAACGAAAAGTATGAATCTATAACGTTTGAAATTCCGCAGTTCAGCATGTTTGAAAGAGAATTATTTGAAGAATATGGAGAAGAATTCGGAATTTTACCTATAAAACACGGTTGGCTGAAACCTGTAAGAAAAAATATGGATAAATACGAATTTTTAAAAACAGATTCTGAATTTGTTCATGAGGTTGCGGTGGGACCTGTTCATGCGGGAATAATTGAACCCGGTCATTTCAGGTTTTTATGCGATGGAGAAAATGTCAATCATCTGGAAATACAGTTAGGATATCAGCATCGCGGAATTGAAAAATTATTTTTAACTAAAAAATTTTTAAACAAATGTGTTTTAGCCGAATCTGTTTCAGGGGATTCTGCAATTGCTCATAATACAGCGTATTTAAATGCTGCAGAATCTTTGTGCATATGTCATATAAGCAGATCTGCGGAAATAGTAAGAGCTGTTGCTCTTGAACTTGAACGTATTGGAATGCATCTTTTCGGATTAGGAGCATTATGCAATGATGTTGCGTATTTAACTGGAAGTTCGGTGTTTGGAGCAAGGAGAACTTTGGTAATCAACACTTCACTGGCTTTGTGCGGAAGCAGGTTCGGCAGAGGCTGGCTTCGTCCTGGAGGATGCGTATTCGGTATTTCAGAATCTCAGAAAAAAACAATGATAGATACCTTGAATAAAGTAAAATTCGATGTTGATCAGATGGCTGAAGTTATGTTCGAGAATGCGACTTTTCATTCACGTCTTGACCAAACCGGAGTAGTAGATAAAACAACTGCTGAAAAATTAAATTTATCGGGAATGGCAGCCAGGGCATCAGGATTAAATGTGGATATAAGAAAAAATCATCCGTTCGGATTTTATTTGAAAAATAAAATTCAACCTGTAGTTCTTGAATCCGGAGATGTTTTAGCGAGAACAAGGATACGTTATCTTGAATTGTTGAAATCAATTGAGTTTATAAAAAATGCCGTACTTGATAATGATTTGGAAATAAATTTATCGGAAAAATTGGACAGAGTTCAGTCAAGCAAATTTGTTGTGTCAATGACTGAAGGATGGCGGGGAGAAACAGTTCATTGTGCGGTTACAGGAACGGATTCGCAAATTTTGAAATATAAAATTAAAGATCCGTCATTTACAAATTGGTTTGGTTTGGCTGCAGCAGTAAGAAAAAATACGGTATCTGATTTTCCATTGTGCAATAAAAGTTTTGATTTGTCGTATTGCGGGTTTGATTTATAAAATATATTTCGGAGACAAAATTTATAATGTTTGATTTATTAAAAGTTAGAATTAATCATGGAGATCAGGCGATTAAGGATATAAGAAAAGCTAAAATCAATGATTCATTCAGAGGATTGCCTGTTATAAAAAATACCGAATGTTTTTCTGATTGCGTGAAATGTTCAGAGATTTGTTTTTCAGATGCAATAAGAAAGAATAATGAAAAAATAACTATAGATTTAGGGAAATGTGTTTTATGCGGAGATTGCGCGAGAGTATGTCCTTATAAAAAAATTTCTTTTTCCACATTTTATAAAATTGCTTCTACAGATAGAAAAAAGTTATATATTGATCCTGATACAACTCCGGAAAAATTTTATGAGGATTCAGTAAAAATTAATTATGAAATTAAAAAAGTTTTTGGAAAATA
>JAGOBX010000172.1 GCA_017999075.1 Candidatus Babelota bacterium
CTACAACATTGCTTGTAATTATTTTCAGAAAAAAAATAAGAAAAATTTTTGGATTCGACAAATAATATGAAAACAAGATGCGTTATAATTAATAATTTAAAACATACACTGCATAATCCCTTGTCAGAAGTTTATATGCAGCAAATTGTGCCTTATTCTGAAAATTCAAAACGTGCGGAAAATATTTTCAATGAAATAAGCAAATTAAAAAATATTGTTATAAAAACTCCTGTTAGATGTACGAGAAAAATGCTGTTTGAAATACATTCTGCAGATTATATTAATTATATAAAACAAATTAGCGGGATGGCCATTGATGAAGATGATTACAGAACTCCTTATGTTATTCCATTAAAATCAAAAAGGTCTAAATTAAGTACTTCAAAAATTGATAATGTCGCTGATTATTCGATGGACGTAACTACTCCAATAGGAAAATTTACTTATCAATCAGCCGTTCATTCAGCTGATATAGCATATACAGGAGCACAAAATCTTATTAAAGGTGAAAAAATAGTGTATTCTTTATGCAGGCCGCCAGGACACCATGCAGAACAATCAAGATGCGGAGGATATTGTTATATAAACAATGCTGCTATTGCTGCTTCATTTCTATCAAAGCAATCTAAGGTAACTTTGCTTGATATAGATTATCATCATGGAAACGGTTCTCAGGAAATTTTTTATAATAGAAATGACGTTCAGTATATTTCAATTCATGCAAACCCGAAATATGATTATCCGTATTATACAGGTTTTTCTGATGAAACAGGCGCGGGAAAAGGAAAACGGTTCAATTTAAATATACCATTAGAAAAAAATACTTCTGATAAACAATATCTGTCGGCATTGAATATTGCTCTTAATAAAATTTTAAAATTCAATCCCGGGTTTTTATTAGTTTCATTAGGAGTAGATACTTACGAAAATGATCCTGTAGGAGGATTCAAACTTAGCAAAAATGTATTTCAAGAAATTGGGCAAAATATTTTTCAGCTCAATTTGCCGACTTTAATAATTCAAGAAGGCGGATATAATACTTCAGAAATAGGGTTACTTGTGAAAAATTTTTTAAAGGGATTCGGGATTAAATAAAAATTCAATTATGAATTAGAGTAAAGTTTTCAAATAGAGAAAATTCCAAATTTTAGAATTGTCAGATAGCTTGCCTCAAATACGCCAAATTGTCAATAGGGTGAATTTTAATATCATCATAAATGAAAAAAAAACGATGAAAGTTTTAATTTTTTTTGAAAATAATAAATCGCCGCTGAGTTCGTTTAATTGAACTGATACAAACCACAAAGATAGATATTGAATTAGAAAATCTATAAGAGGTATGCAGCCTATAATCGAAAAAATATAAGGGAAAATAATTGCTGAAACTGATTCTTCACGATAATTATTTTTTAATTTTAACATGGCATAAAAATATAGAAATGAAAATAAAAGTATTTCGAAAAGTAATGATCGGAAAGATAAATATAACGCTGCTTCTCTTATTGTATTATAATAAACAGTGTGCGGGAATATTTTATAATATATGAAATAATAACTTTCCAATTTATCATTTGCCAAGATTAAATAATATTTTATAAATATTTTTGCCAGGCATGAAAAGAAAGCAATTATAAAGAGAAATTTCAGTTTTAATTCATAATAATAAATTGGATATATAAATCCGTAAATAAATTTTTTTAAATAATGAAAACAAAAGGAAATGATATTTTTTAACGGCATAAATTAAATCTTATAGTTATGTAAATATTCAGGAAGCAGTTCAATAATAATTTTTTTTAATTTTAAATTAATTTCATCGCAAGAAATTATCAGTTTTTTTATTTCGGTTATTTTTTTTATAAGGAGTTTAGAATTAAAAAGTTCAGGATGAGCTATGAATATTTTTTCGAGTTTTGTTGAAGAAACTTTATCTGAAGACGTAAGAAGTTCTTCATAGAGTTTTTCTCCAGGTCTTAAACCTGTGTACGTTATTTTTATGTCTTTATTAGGTTTTAATCCGGCAAGGATTATAAGGTTTGTGGCAAGTTCTGTTATATTTATCTGTTTTCCCATATCAAGAACAAATATTTCTCTTCCGCCGCTTATTTTTAAAGAATTCAATATCAAAGAAACAGCTTCTGTTATTGTCATGAAATATCTGTATATATCCGGATGAGTTATAGTTATAGGCCCTCCATTTTTTATCTGGTTGATGAATAAAGGAACGACGCTTCCGCGACTTGCCAAAACATTTCCGAATCTGACTGCACTGAATTTTGTCCTATTTGTTCTTTTTAAAGAATATAAAAGAAGTAATTTTTCAGCTATGCGTTTTGTCGCGCCCATTATACTTGTAGGATTAACAGCTTTGTCGGAAGAAATTAAAATACAGTATTCGGAATGAAATAAATTTGCTAATTTGAAAATATTTTCGCTGCCAATCACATTTACGCGGACAGCTTCGGAAATATTGAATTCCATTAAAGGCACGTGTTTATAAGCGGCAGCGTGAATTATTATATCTGGTTTGTATTTTTTAAAAATACAGATTAATCTGTTATAATTCGAAATGTCGCAAATTAAATATGTTTTTTTACAAACATTATTTTTTATTGACTGTTCAAGATAATATAATTCAGATTCATTCTGGTCAAGGATAATAAGGTTATTTAGTTTTAATAAAGCAAGCTGCCGGCAAAGTTCAGAACCTATAGAACCGGCACCGCCTGTAACTAATACTGTTTTATTTCTAAATAATTTATTTAAATTAGCAATATCAAGCTTAACAGATTCTCGTCCGAGAAGATCTTCCGGCAAAATTTCTCTGATTTGATTGAATTTTACATCTCCACTAATGATTTCAATAATTCCGGGAACTATTCTAAAATCAATTTTATGTTTATTGCATTTGTTTATTATTTTTCTTATTAATTCTCCTTCAGCGCTCGGTATTGCAATTAATACAACGTTAACTTTGAAACTTTTTATAATTCTGTCAATGTCATTGATTTTTCCTAAAATGTCATGAGATTTATATTTTGTATTTATTTTTTTTTTGTCGTCATCTAAAAAACCTACTATTGAATAATTTATTTCAGGATGTTTTAGAATTTCATCGCATACCATTTTTCCGGCAACTCCGGCGCCAACGATAATCACGTTTTGTTTACATAGGTTTTTCATTTGAAAAATGCGCTCCGAAAATATTTATTTAAAATTTTTTTACTTTGAATTTTTCTTCAAGTTTAAAAAAAGCATCCACTACATCTGGTGAGAAATGCTTTCCTTTTTGTGAAGATATGTATCTAATAGCTTCTTTATGTGCCATTTTATCTTTATAAACTCTTTTGCTTGTTATAGCATCGTAAACATCAGATAATGCTACAATACAAGCGCTTATAGGTATTTCTGTTCCTTTTAATCCTAAATGATATCCTGTGCCATCCCATTTTTCGTGATGAAAATAAGCTATTTCTATAGCCAGGTCAATAATATGATAGGATGAAATATTTTTTTTACATTGTTCAAGCATCCTTCCTCCATTAATAGTGTGGAGCTTTATGAATTCAAATTCTTCTCCAGTTAATTTATCCGGTTTTAACAGAATCGCGTCTCTTACGCATATTTTTCCGATATCGTGAAGAGCGCTTGCCAATGAAATATTTTCAATGAATTCAGGAGTAATAATATACTGATAGTTTGGATTGTAACTTAATTCTTCAGAAATTATTTTTGAAAAATAACTTATATTTTCAAGATGGGGGCCTGCATCGTTATCCCGGGTTTCAACTAAGGAAGCTAACGTATATATCAAAGCAAAATGAGTTTCGGATAATTCTTTGTTTTTGTTTTCAATTATACATTCAAGCTTGGCGTTATATTGAGACAAACTTTTGGAATATTGAAGATATTTTAAATGGTTTTTTACTCTGTAATAAAAATCTTTTTTATCTATAGGCTTAACAATATATTCTGCAGCACCAAGTTTAAAACAATTTACTTTTGCATTTGTGTCGTCAATTGAAGTAACTATCAATACAGGAATTTTTGATGTATTAATCATTTTGAGAATATTTATACCATCGCCCGAGTTAAATGCAATGTCAAGAATAATTAAATCAGGATTACCGCTGAGTAATGTTTTTTTTATATTTTCCAGATTCGAATTGAAAATAGTTATGTTTCCTGAATTTTCAGAAACAATATTCTGAATTTGCTCGGCATCATCGATATTATCATCAATTATTATTATTTTATACATTGTTTTTTTATCTAAAAGAACAGATGAAAACAATTATTTTTAAAATGACGCTGATAATTTTGTATAAATATCATAACCGTCATAACTTGAAACAATTTCAGGGGAAACTTTTTTTGTAAAATAACGGATTCCTGTAGATAAATTGAATTTTATTTTTTTATAAGAAAAAAGATAATTGTGTTCGGCATTATAATCAAGAAGTTTATCTACAGGATAAATATCAGTTAAATCCGAATAATTTTTTCTTGAAAATTTTGATGTAAAATTAATGTTTTGATATTCGTTGAACTTATAAGTTAATTTTATTTTAAATTCTGAAAGTTCGTAATATCTATTATCATATGACAATGTTGCCGAAGTATCATATTCAAGTATATAATTTTCGCATATATCGAAATTATAATTCATGAATAAATATAGTTTTTTTGTAAGTGAAGTGTTTATACTGAAATTAAATAATGTTTTAGTAACATCTTCTGCAGAAACATAATTTTTTCTCTGGACAATAAATTCTGAGGTTCCTTCTACCTTATCAGATAAATTTCCTTTAAATCCGGCAGACAATGAATATTCTTTATTGTCCTGTAAATCTTCAAAATCATAAACAATGTCAGTGTAAATAGTTTTGAAAATCAGACTGGTTTTCCCGTAAAAATTGTTTGAAAATATTATTGAAACTGATTTTTCTTTTCTGTCAGAATACATTATTTTTTTGTAATCCAAATCTTTGTAATTAAAATTCATTTCTATTTCAGAGTTATTGAAAATATTTTTTGAAAATCCTGTATGAAATCCGCGCATATAATAATCTGTTTTCATATTAGATATTCCCACTTCAAAATCTTCATAATTTTTATTGAAAATTCCTCCTGCAAAAATATTGATTTGATTTGAAATGTATTTTATTTTTGGTGAAATATTAATAATTTTGTAATCATCAAATTCTTCATTAAATTCTTTAGAGAATTGTACAGGGTTATTAAAAATAATGTTTGAATCAGTATAATTTAATGAAATATTTAATCCATAAGATAAAGAGGTTATAGATTTTTTTGAATTTGAATGCTCATAATTTGAAGAATTTTTATAAGATAAATCAACTGATTTTGCTGATATATCAATTTCTCCAGAATATATTTTTGGAATATATATTAGAATAATAAAAAGTATTGTGATAATAGTTGAAATTTTTTTCATGATATTTTCCTCTTTTATTTTATAAGCCGATAGTAGCTCGACTTTATAATTTTAAATTTTTGATAAAATATCCGGGATTAATTCTTCTGAATTTATAGCCATAATATGAACTCCGTCAAGTATTTTTTTTATTTCACGTATGTTTTCTGCGCATATTTTAATTCCTTCATTCAACTGGTTTTCAGATTTTGTTATACGTTCTATTATGCTTTCTGGAATTGTTACACCAGGAATTTTTTTCATGAATTCGATCATTTTTAATGATTTTAAAAGAAAAACTCCTCCAATTATTTTTATATTGTTTCTTAATCCATTTTGTTCAAGATAATTTACAAGATTTTTAAAAGGCTGCATATCAAAAGCTACTTGTGTTTGAAAAAAATAAGCGCCTGCTTCAATTTTTTTTTTCATAGGTATCATTTGAAGCTCTATAGGTTCAACTGTGGGATTTACAACTGCGCCTATACAGAAATCAGTTGAACCGTCAAGATTATTTCCTGACATGTCTCTTCCGGAATTGAGTCCTGATGCAGCATGAATTAATTGGGTTGAATCTAAATCGTATACTGGTTTAGCATCAGGGTGATCTCCATTTTTAGGATGGTCACCACTTAAAATTAAAAGATTTTTTATATTTAAAACAGAAGCCGCCAATAAATCGGATTGAAGTGTAAGCCGATTTCTGTCTCTGCATGTTATTTGATAAATTGGTTCTATTCCGGAATCAAGCAATATCTTTGATACGCCCAAAGCACCAAGGCGCATACAAGCTCTTTGATTATCAGTAACATTTACCCCATCAACATAACTTGTTAAAATTTCTGCTTTTTTTTTAAGATTGGAAACATTTACTCCTTTTGGAGGAAATATTTCTGCTGTAATAATAAACTTTTTAGTTTTATACAATTCATTTAGCTTCAAGAATTCACCTTTTTATTGAATTTATTGGGTTTTGGATATTTCGCAAAATCTTTAGGTTTAATATGTTCATTAAGATTACCGGTTTGATTTAATTCATTTAATCGGCGTATTATTGCTGCCCATGCACAATCATTATCAGGGTTAACTTCACAATATTTTCCGCTGATAACTCCTCCGCAAGGACCATTCAAAAGTCCTTTTGCGCATCTTGTAACTGGACAGATCCCTCCTGTTTTTGAAAGTATGCATGATCCGCATAATGAACAATATTCATTATAGATTCCAAGACGTTTTAAAGAACCGAGAAAAACCCCATTAAGCCCTGCAATGATTTTTTTTGAAGGCAATACATCTGCTATAACAGAAATTCCTGCGCCGCATGATAATACTATTATCGCAGTGCAATTGTTAATTTGTTGGATATTTTTTTTTAATTCGATTTTAGATATACGTTCGTCACATGGAGGATCCAAAACTATCTGGCCGGTAATTTCATAACCCTTTTTACTAAAAAACTCCACCAATTCTTCAACTTGTTTTTCTCCTCCTGTTCCACAGGATGTAGCGCATTGGGCACATCCTATAATATAAAGCTTTTCTTCAGGGTTTAGATATTTCAAAATTTCCTCAATAGGTTTCTGCTCGGTTATTATCATTTTTACTTTTTAATTCCTTTAAATTATATTAAAAACAACACTTTCCATATTTGGCAATTGTGAAAATGAGAATATTAAATTTATTAAATGAATAATATTCATTTTTTTATAAGTATATATTTTTTTTTATAAAAATCAACTTGTAATATTGCTGTCAATATTTGTGTTAGAAAAACTGTTTTTTATTTTTTTGTTTAAAAATTTTAATTTTTGAAA
>JAGOBX010000173.1 GCA_017999075.1 Candidatus Babelota bacterium
TTTTAGGACATTAGGTTTATTATTAAAATTAAAAAATATTTTATATTCAAAATTATTGGACAAAAAAGATTCAATATCGTTAAGTATAGTTTCAGATATCTCAAAATAAGCGTTACCGCCGGATTTGATTATTTTGCGAATATGAGGAATAATCTTTTTATAAAATTCGCATCCGTTGTCTTCTGCAATTAAGGCATGTTTAGGTTCAAACTTAATTTCAGGCTGAAGGTTTTCATATTCATTTTTTTTTATATACGGAGGATTACATACTAAAATGTCAATCTCTGAAAAATTATTGGTTTTGTAAAATTCATCTGATAAGACATCCGCATTCAATATTTTAAGTCTGTTCAACAGCGAATAATTTTCTGCGTTTGTATAAAGAGCTGATAGCGCTGATTCGTCAATATCTGCGGCAATTCCTGAAGTATTTCGTGATTTTTTCATAAGAGGAATTATAATTGTTCCCGGTCCAGAACATAGATCTAAAATTTTATAATCTGACAATTGATTTCGAAATGAATAATCTGAAAAAATTATATCTATAATCTGTTCTGTTTCAGGTCTTGGAATTAAACATTTTGAGTTTAAAAATAATGTTACATCATAAAAATCTTTTTTTCCTGTAATATAAGAAACCGGGATTCTGGATCCTCGTTTTAACACAAGTTTTCTATAAAAATCAGTTGTTTCTTCGGATGCTTCCTCGTCAAATGATGCTAAAAGTTTTTCTTTATTAATTCCCGAAGCAAAACAATAAAGTATTTCAGCATCCAGCCTGCCTGATTCAATGCCGTTTTTTTTAAAATAATCAGATGCGCGGTTGAGTAATTCAGATGTTTTCATAAAATTGACAGTTGATTAAAATCAGTTATAATTTTTTTGTTTTTTATTACGGAAAAATTTTTATCATTATTATTGTTAATATCAAAATTCGGGGGCAGATAAATTATTTTGCTGAAGAAATCAGTAAGTTTGAACATTTTAAGTTCTTTTTCTGCGAATTGTTTTATGACGGAGCAGACTAAAATCAAATCAAATTTTTCTTTGATTCTTAGTAGAACATCTTTTAATTCCCGGTTAATTCTTATTTCATTTCTGTCAGCGACTCTTAATTTATAAACCATTTCATCGAACTGCTGTTCGTTTATCATGATATTTTTTATCCCGAAAAATTTTTTTATAATATCATATTCGTTTATAGTGTTCAATGCAGATTTTTTAAAATAAGTTTTAAATTCATTTATGTCAAGTTTTATATCGTAGTCGGATTCAAGATATTTTATGAAAATTTCGAAAGTCAAATCAGAATAATTTTCTGTTTTAACATCAAGAACCGCATTATAACAAAGAATATACAATAACTGTTTTTTTTGGGGCATTTATTATTTTCCGCCGGACATTGAATTTATATTTGAAGAAATCTGGTATAACAGAATAGCAGTAGATACCGATACATTTAGTGATTCGACTGATTTTGAGCCTTTAATGCTGACATAAAAATCAGATAATTTCAAAACATTTTTTTGTATCCCGTCGCCTTCACTTCCTACAATTAAAACAATAGGAGAAGATACATTGATTTCTTCCGGCGAACATCCGCAATCTTTGACAGCGGAATATACTGTAAAATTATGCTGTTTTAATTTTTGTATCGTATTGGCAATATTTGGAACAACTGAAAATTTGGCTAAAGCTGACATTCCTGAAGATGTTTTTATAACAGTAGAATTAATAGGTGTCTGTCTGTCTTTAGCTATAATTATGCCTGCTATGTTAAAAAATACAGCGCTCCGTATGATTGCACCGAAATTTTGAGGATCGCTTATATGATCTAAAACAAGCAGAATTTTATTTTTATTTTTAGGAGACAAAGTCTGAATTATCAGTTCATCTATATCCATGATATTAGTCATTTCAATTTCAGCCAAAATATTTTGATGATTTATATTGTTTGATTTTAATTTAGAATAAAAAAATTTCTGATCGGTTTTACAGACGTTTATCTTAAAATTATTTTCGAAGAAACTTTTAGTTTTATCATCGCATGAAAATAATTTTATAACATCTGATTTGCGATGTGTAAGATACTCAGTAACAGGATTTTTTCCGTATATAATCATGGTTTTAGAAAATAATAAAAAATATTAAATTTAAAAGTATTGTTGCTGTTAGTTCAAAAAAAATTATCCAGAATGGGGGGGTATTGAAAATTTTATCATCAAGCAAATTTCTGTAATCAATAAGTCTTTCATTTTGAGTATAAAAAATGATGGAAGCAGTCAAAACAGGCAAAAAATTAATTACTGCGAATATTGTAAAAGATAAAGATTCCGTAGAAGAAGAAGCAAAGTAATACAATGCAATAGATAATAATGGTATAAGAAGCCTGTATATAAAAAAAATAAAACATTCATTTGATTGAATAGAAGAAGAATCGCTATCATTTTTTTTTATTAAATTAGCAGGTATGAACTTGAAAGTATTTTTACAATTAGAACATTCAACCACATCGTTTTCATTTAAAAATTTTGCAGATGTTATCAGTGTTTTACCGCAAAAAACGCATTCCATATTGTTCTCCGTATTTTTTATAAAATGTCATCGCTGCTGAACAGTATATCAGGCAAATCAAAAAATTCAATAGTTAAAGATTCGTCTTCCTCAACAGTCAATATGCAGTATCCATGAGTATAATTAGGATCTTTTGATAAAGATATTGAAGGAACGCTTATGATTTTAGAACCTTTAACATTAATTTTATCCCCTGGTTTAATAAAATCTTTTCTTAACTTTGAACTGTTTATTACATATGCCTGATGATCTGAACCGGTAAAATAAGGGTGTTCGAGAGAAGAATTGAAAATAGCTTCAAGGTTCTCATCAGGAGTTTTACCTATTTCACTTGATTTTTTTTTCAGCTTGGTTATTTTAGCGTAATATGGGTATTGAACGCTTTCATGAACTGCAGAAAAATAAGTGCAATCTATTTTAGACGGAAGTTTAAACAATTTGGAATACAAATCAGGATGATTTATTAATTTTTGATATGCGTTTTCTGCCAGTTCGATATATTCTTTTTCATAATTATGTATTTCGTCTTGTTTTACAATAAGCAAATCATGGTTTCCGACTATAGATTTAATAACAGGATTTTTAAAAATATAATCAAGGCATTCTATATATCCTGCATGTTCATCCATAATATCTCCAAGATGAATTATATGTTTTACATTTTTTCGCAGCATGATATTTGTAATTCTTTCAAGAGCAATTATATTTCCGTGAGAACTTGCATATATTCCCGCTTTTTCTCCTATATTTAAATCAACTGATGCAGTTGAAGGAATGTAATTGTACTGATCAAGATTTAAAGTGAAAAAATTTTTTATGCTTTGAAACAAATTTTTTATGTTCATAATTAATTTTGACGTAAAACAAAACTTCCTATTGATGATTCTATATTTTTTATATTTGATTCGTAATATTTTTTGTTTAAAAAAAAGTTTATTTCAATAAATTCGTAAAATATAGGAGCAAAAATAAGTTTTACAGCAATCAACGATTCATTATTTGATTTTCCATTTGAAAAAATTAAAAATTGATTTATTATAAAAATTTTATTAACAATAAGCTTATCAAATTTTACTGAATATTTTTTTGAATTTTGTTCTGATTTGAAAAACGAAATATAATCGGCAAGTTTATTTTCGCTGAATCCTTCAAGTTCGGATACTGTTATATAAGAATTGAGTATTTTATTTGACTGAGTGTCATCATCATATACGTTTGAATATACTGAAATGATTTTGTTTTTTACAGAATCAACAGGGTTTAACAATAAATTTATATCTTCTGAAAAAATATTTTGCGTTGAACTAATTTCTTTAAAGTTTATAGGAATTTTATATAACAGATCATATTTTTCTCTTTTTACCGCATACGTTGCTGGTTCCAAAAGCGTAGTGTCGCTGCTGAAATCAACAGATATAGGTTGTGTTCCAGCTGCAAAATCAGGGCTTTCCGGAATATTATCATAATTTTCAAAATCCTGATTATTGCAATTTAAATTAAAAAATAGAACTGTAATCAATATAAAGATAATTCTAAAATTATTAAAAAGCATAAATGTTTTTGTAGTAAGAAATAATTTCATTCAGCATGGAAACTCTGTTTATTTTTATTTTTTCATCTTTGTCCATTACCATTACTTCTGTAAAATAGCAGTCTATCAGATTTCCTAATTCTGACAATGATTTTATTGTGTTTTGAAAATCGTTATTTGAAATATAATTGGATGTTTCTTTTTTTATATCAAGAAATTTTTCATAAAGCATATTTTCTATATCAAGAACAAACAGAGTTTTATCAACAGGATTGAATTGTGAAATATTTTTTAAAATATTATTTATTCGCTTAAATGCTTGTGCAACCTTATCAAGATTTTCATTATCTTTAAGTTTTGAAACTGCTTCTGTTTTTTTGAATATGGTCATTATGTTTAAACCTGACGCTTCATCGCCTGCATTCAAAGACATGTTGACGAAATTTTGTTCAAATCCATTTTCAATCAGAATATTTTCAAGTCTTGATTTAAAAAATGAAATCATATCATTTAACGTTTTATTTTTTTCAGGTTTTGTTTTTTTTTCATAATCAGATAAACATAAATCAAATGATTTTTCGAATAATTCGTTAATATTTAAATTGTACCCTGCGGATTTAATTATTGATATGATTCCTCTTGATGCTCGCCTTAAAGCATAAGGATCCGCTGACCCTGTAGGTTTTATTCCTAAAATAAAACAAGACGAAATTGAATCGAATTTATCTGCCAACGAAGTAATCATTGCCGGTATGGATCCAGGCAATTCTTTAAGGTTGCCGGCAGGAAGATAATGTTCCTGAATTGATTTTGCTATGTCTGGCTTTATATTTTTTTTTAATGCGTAATTAGTTCCTATAAAACCCTGCAATTGAGGAAATTCATAGACCATTCCTGTAGCTAAATCAAATTTGCATATTTCTCCTGCGTTAAGACAATCTTCAATCTGTGATTTCGAAAGATTCATTTTTTCTGAGATTATTTCAATAAGTCTTTTTATTCTGAGTACTTTTTTATATATGGAACCTATTCCGTCTATGTAAGTTATTGATTTCAATTTATCATTAAAAAAAGAAATTTCTTTTTTTAAATCATCGTAATAATAAAATTTAGCATCTTCAAACCTGGCAGTTATAACCCTTGTATTTCCTTCTTTAATATTGTCAATATATTTATCAGTCATATTTGAAACTCCTATAAAATAATTCAGGAGTTTATCGGTTTTGACAGAATATACAGGAAAATATTTTTGATGTTTTTTCATAGTGGAAATTAAAACTGATTCAGGTAAATCAAGAAAATCTTGTGAAAATTCACATTTGAATGGCGTGGGATATTCCACAAGAAAATTATTAATATTTATCAATTCTTCGTCTAAATCTATTTTTTCAAATTCAGGATCAATGATTTTTTTTATTCTGTCAATCAGGATTTTTTTGCGTTTGGATTTATCCGCGATTACAAAATTTTGTTCAAGATAAGAAAAATACTGTTCTATAGAATTTATTTCAACTGGTTCTGTACTTAAGAATCTGTGCCCGTAAGTTATGTTTGAGGATTGAATATTTGCTAATTTAAAAATCAGCGGATTTCCATTGCATATTGCACAAATCCACCTTACAGGTCTTGAAAAAATAAAATTTTTGTCAGTCCACATCATTCTTTTTTTTATGTGCATATTATCAAGAAAAGACTTGAAATTTGATAACAGCATATCTAATGAGGAATTTCCTTTTATTTTTTCGACATACATAGAAAATTCTACAGGTTTTGATTCATCTTTTTTTTCAAAAACAATTTGTTCTAATGATTTTCCTGATTTTGACAAGAAGCTTTCCCCTGCTTTTGATAAAGTTCCGTCATTGTTGAAAAACATATTTTTCGGCGGGCCAAAAATTTTTTTTTCTTTGTCAGCCTGAGTTTCTATAAGTTGTTCTATTACCAGTACGATTCTTCGCGGAGTCCCTGTGCTGATTATATTTCGGAATTTGAGTTCGTTATCTCTACAGAAATCCTTTATAGAATCTCCTAATTCGTCAATAATATTTTCTGCTTCCAAAATAGGAAGTTCCTCAACTCCAAGCTCTATCAGTATGTCAAGCATTATATCTCTACCTCTTTAAATAAACAGGAAATTTTTGATGAATTCAGCCAGCATCAGTCGAAATTTTTTATAATAGCATCTGCAAAAGCCGATGTGCCTACTTTGACAGCTCCTTCAACAAGTCTTTCAAGGTCATAAGTGACAGTTTTTTGTACAATAGTTTTTTCTATTGCCGACTTGATTTTTTTCGAACATTCTATCCAACCCATATACTCAAGCATTAAACAAGCTGATAAAATTAAAGAACCAGGGTTTATCATATCTTTGTTAGCGTATTTAGGAGCAGTTCCGTGAGTGGCTTCAAAAAGACCGATATATTCGCCTATGTTTGCGCCTGGAGCAAGACCTAATCCTCCTACCTGAGCAGCAGCAGCATCGCTTAAGTAATCGCCATTAAGATTAGGTAAAGCTATTACATCGTAATCGGATGTGCGTGTTAATATTTGCTGAAGCATACTGTCGGCAATTCTGTCTTTGATTATAATTTTGCCTTCAGGCTGTTTACCTTTATAAATATCGTTTAGTTCTGTTTCTGTTATAGTTTTATCTTTATATTCAGAAGCAGCCACTTCATAACACCAGTCTTTAAAAGCGCCTTCCGTAAATTTCATAATATTTCCCTTATGAACAATAGTTACGCTTTTTCTATTTTGAGAAATAGCATGTTCTATGGCTGACCGCATTAATCGTTTTGATGCGAAAACACTGATAGGTTTTATTCCTATTCCTGAATCCTCACGTATGGAAATGTTGAATTCAGTTTTGATAAAATCAATTATTTTTTTTGATTCTTTAGTCCCCTCTTTCCATTCGATTCCTGCATATACATCTTCAGTATTTTCGCGGAATATTATTATATCCATTTGTTCTGGATTTTTTACAGGAGAAGGAACTCCTTTAATATATTTTACAGGACGCACACAAGCAAATAAGTCAAGTTTTTGCCTTAGAGTAACATTCAATGATCTGAATCCGCCGCCGACAGGAGTTGTTAACGGTCCTTTTAAAGCAATGTAAAAATCTTTTATTGCT
>JAGOBX010000174.1 GCA_017999075.1 Candidatus Babelota bacterium
CTTGGCGACATCCCAACTGATAATTTTTACTGATAATTATTGATAACAAATATAATATAAAATAATTAATGATTATCTATTATCTTTTTATATTCTGATAATACAGTGCTTTCTATCAATTCTCTTCTTTCATTATTTAACGGATGCGCTATATCTCTGTATTCGCCTGTACTTGTTTTTCTGTTTGGCATTGTTACAAATAATCCTTTAGATCCTTCAATAATTTTTAAGTTATGGATTACAAAACTGTTATCAAAAGTAATTGAAACCCACGCTTTAAAATCACCATTTGACGAATCAACAGTTTTAATCCGCACTTCAGTAATTTTCATAAAATGCTCCTTAAAAAATTTTTAAACAGGGACGCATTTTTTTATAATGCACTCCGTTAAACACATTTTTAGGATTTTAAAACATTTTTCTTTATCTGAATCATTATCAAAAAGTAAAAATAATGCCGACCCGCTGCCGGACATAAAAACTTTTTTGTTTGTTAACTTATTTATTCGATGTTTGACTTTTTTAAGACCGCTATATAATCGGAAAGCCGATTGTTCAAGATCATTAATTATATACTTTTCAATTAAATTTATATCTGCTCCTTTTTTTATAAAATTCAAAATAATTTTAACATAGTCTTTTTTTGTTGTCAAGCGGAATTTGTGATTTTTATATACTTTAATTGTTGACGAGTGTATCTTTGGATAAATTATTATGAAACTGTAATTTTTCATAATATCTTTTTTTAAAATTTTTACTTTGTCGCCTATTCCCTTTACAATTGCTGACCCGGGAGAAATATTGAATGGAATGTCAGCGCCTATGTTTTTTGTTAAATTTCGAAGAATTGAATCTGACATATTAAGATTAAACAGCCTGTTTAAAGCAATGGCTGTTCCTGCTCCGTCTGAACTGCCGCCTCCTAATCCTGCGCCTATAGGAATACTTTTTTTTATGGTGATTTTTATATTGTTTTTGATATTGAATTTATCCAATATTTTTCTTGCTACTTTTCCGGAAATATTTTTTTCCGGATCAGAAGGAACAGAAAAATCTTCAGATATGAATCTTTTTAGTTCTTCGGAATATATTGCTGAAATACTTATTTTTTTGTTTTCACCAGATAATTTTTTTATTGTAATAGTATCATATAGACTTATAGATTGCATTAAAGAATTTAATATATGATAACCATCATCCCGCTTTCCTGTAATCTGAAGAATTATATTTAATTTTGCAGGAGCTTTTACGGTTATTGAATTATTTTTTGCCATTTTAGAAATTTTTGTCTCCTCCTAATAATCCTCCAAGCAGTCCTCCTCCTATTCCTGCGACTCCGGAATGTTCGTCCTTTTTACTGAAACCTGCGGCGGCAAAAATTCTGTCAGCTAATCTTGAAAACGGCAAACTTTGCAAATATACCAAACCGGGACCATTGAGTTTTGCAAGAAACAAGCCTTCCCCTCCAAATAATGCGTTTTTAAAACCACCGATAAATTGAATGTCATAATCAACACTTGGAGAAAATGCTACAAGGCAGCCTGTATCAACTCTTAATGATTCTCCTGCCTGAAGTTCTTTAGTGATAATTGTTCCGCCTGCGTGAATAAATGCCATACCGTCGCCTGTCAGACGCTGAAGAATGAAACCTTCCCCTCCAAATAATCCGGCACCTATTTTTTTTGTAAAAGCTACTTCGATGTCAACACCTTTTGCCGCACATAAAAAACCGTCTTTTTGGCATAAAAATTTTCCTCCTATTTTGTGAAGGTCCAAAGGAATTATTTTTCCAGGATAAGGTGCGCCGAATGCAACATGCCCTTTACTTTTTCCTGTATGCATGAATGTTGTTATAAAAAAACTTTCTCCTGTAAGCATTCGTTTAAAACCGCTGAATAAACCTCCTCCGGTTGATGTCTGCATTTCTATTCCGTTTTCCATATACATCATAGCTCCTGCTTCTGCGCGTACAGCTTCGCCAGGATCAAGTTCAATCTCGACTATCTGCATATCGTCTCCGAATATTTTGTAATCAATTACATCAGCACTCATTTTATTTAATCCTCCTGTTTTTCAATTGTTTTATTTGTTTTTTCTTTTAGCTTTTGTAGAAGAAGAAGTCTTTTTTTTTGTTTCCTGCTTTTTTAATTCTTCCTCCTCCTCTTTTAATTTTTGTTCGAATTCCGTATAATCTTCAGGAGAAACATATTTTGATTTGTTTAATAATATTCCGGGATGATGTTTCAGATACTGCACAGCAGAACTCAGGTCTGTAACGAGTTGTTTTAAATTTTTTCCTAATTCTTTATCGTGGATAACTATTCCCATCAATCCTTTTTCTGTTTTTAAAGCTTCAAGATTATAATTCAACAGGTCAAGAGTTTTATCGAGTTTAACAGAAATAGTGGATACACTGCTTACTGCTTTAGTGATTTCTTTTTCATTGTTTGCCAGGACAGTTGTAAGAGATCTGGTAATATTATTAAGATTGTCGATTGAACTTTCAATGCTTTCTTTTTTATTTTTCAGAATAGATTCAAGTATATTTACTGAAGAATTTAATTTTTTTGAGAATTCAGTTAAATCAGTTTGAGTTGTGGTTATGGTTTTTTCAAGAATTTTAGAACTTTTTTGAACATTATCAATGATTTCATTTATTTTGCCGTTGTTTTTTATACTTAATGAATTTAAACTTTCAGCCATCCCTGATAAATCAGTTATCATTTTTCCTGCTTTTTCATGATTTGCAGAAATTGTTTTTTTTATCATTCCTGCCGAATCTTTCAATAATTCAAGAGATTTTTGAAAATCGTTTAATCCGCCATCAACTTTTATTTTACCGCTTCTGGTAATTTCAGAAACATTTTTTATAGCTCCTGAAAGATTGTCTATTGCTGATTTTAGTTGCTGTTTTACTTCTTTTTCTACAAATACGTCATTAAACCCATCAATAGCTTTGTTTAATCCTTCTATAACATTCATTACTCCTGCTATTACTTCTTCGATTTTTTGAGGCTCCTGCCCTATAAGAGTTTCACCGAATACAATGTCTCTGCTTAACTGAGATCCAGGATCTATTTCAATATATTTTTCCCCCATCAATCCGGCCTGATTTATATAAATTTTAGCGTCTTTTTTTATTTTTAGTTTTTCATCAAGGGTTATTTCAATACGTACTTTAGGCATATTGTTTACTGTAATAAATTCTATATCTCCGACTTTTCCAAGATTTACACCTGAAACCATAACAGGACCGTTTTTAATGATGCCATTTGCAAAATTGAAAACAACATAAAATTTTAACCCTTTATTCAGCTTCCAGTCTGTCATTATAATTATAAGAAAAATAAATAGAACACAGGATAATAAAATAACCAATCCTACAATAGCTGTTTTATTTTGTTTCATTTTTTATTTAACTCCACAAATTCAAATAATAACCCGAAATAATAAATTTTAGAAAAAATAATTATATTTTATATTATAATGACAAAACATCCTGCATAGAGTATAATCCTGTTTTTTTATTGGAAATCCATACAGCGGCATTTACAGCTCCGTTTGCAAAAGTTTCTCTGCTGTGCGCCCGATGTGTTAATTCTATGCGTTCTCCGCCGCCGGCAAAAATTATGGTATGTTCTCCAACAATATCTCCGGCTCTCACCGCATGAATGCCTATTTCATTTTTAGTACGTTCCCCGGTAATCCCTTTTCTTCCGTAAACCCCGCATTTTTTTATGTCGCGTTTAACTGCTTTAGTAATAACTTCGGCTATTTTCGAGGCTGTTCCTGACGGACTGTCTTTTTTTTTGTTATGATGAGATTCTATTATTTCAATATCGTACATATTACCTATAGATGCGGCTGTTTCGGCAGCAAGTTTAAAAAGCAAATTAACTCCGATACTCATGTTAGGAGAAAAAACGCAGGCATTTGTTTTTGAAAAATTTTTTATTATACCTATTTCTTTTTCTGAAAAACCAGTTGTCCCTATAACAATTTTTTTATTTTTTGATTTAATGTTTTTTAATAATTCTAATGTTGATTCTATAGAACTGAAATCTATTATTACATCACTTGAGTCAATGAATTTTTTTATATTGTCAGTTAAATTTGTTTTTATTTCCGAGCACCCGATAATATCTCCGATATTTTTATCAAGCAGCGGATGTCCTTTCCTCTCTAAACCTGCCGATAATACGGTTTTAGGATTTGAAATTATAGAATTTATTATCATTCTGCCCATTCTTCCTGTTGCGCCGACGACTCCAATTTTAATCATATTTTCCTCCCTTTTTATTTATTTAAAACAATTTTGTTTTTAATCCCATCAAATTTGTTTTTTATGATAGGTATTTTTTTTAGTTCGTCAATGTGTTTTATCGGTCCGTTTTTTTCAATGTATTTAAGAATCATAGAAGCTTCAAATTCTGTTATTTTAAGACCTTCTGAAATTTTTTTTAATGAAGAATCATTTATATTTATATATTGTGTTCTTTCCTGAATGAGTTTTTGTGAAATTTTAGAAGACAGAATAAAGTGTTCGGATTGAATTGAATCGCCATTAAATTCATATGAATTAATTTTATCAGCTTTTTTCCCGGAGGAAAAAACAGAAGTGCTGTCTTTTGATGCAATTATATTTTCATCAGAAGCTATTATAAAGTAATCTTTTATAGAATTATATTTTCCTGATAACCCTGAAATTTTTTTTAAATCTTCCACTGTCGAATATTTTCCAAAATTTTTTCTGTAATTAACAATAATAATTCTGTCTAAATTATTTAATTCTGTAATATTTTTCAATTCATTTTCTGTAACTGTATTTAAATCAAATTTTTTTTGAGATATGCTTTTTTTTAAAATATCCTCATTTTTATTTATTTTAATTTCAGGGGAGGTTAAAATTTCTGGAACGGTATTTTTTTTCGCAAATGTGTCAACTGGTTCCTGAACATAAATATTTTGTTGAATAGACTTACCGGATATTTCCAAGTGGGATGATTCGACTAATTTTAAACCCTCGTTTTTTATTTGATTTTTTATTTGGACGGCAAGATTTAAATGATAATCCGATTTTGCAAAATCTTTTTTGCGGAAATAACATGAACCAAGCATTCTATGAGCTTCAATATTATTATTGTCAAGTTCAATTATCTGATTTAAAAAAATAATTTTTTCATCAAGAATAAAAGTATTTTTTGCCTGCTGTAAAAGTTCTTCTGTTTTTATTTTATCTTCAGCGAAAACATTATTATAATAAAATAAAAAAAATATTAAAAATAATTGATATATTATTTTCATAAATATTTACTCCGAATAAGGATATAAATCATAAGACTATAGACTTTAATTTTTTTAGACCTGTATTTATGATAAATAATATTATGCTAATACAAATAAATCAATATTATTTTAAAAATAACTTTATTTTAGAGATATTCAATTTATGTTTTTTGAATAAAAAAGTGTTTTCAAATTCCGACAAAAAAAAGATTTTTTTCCGCAGATAATCGCGAATAAAAATAAAAATAAAAAAATCGAATTATAGAATTTTTCAGGATTTTGCAATATATTAAAAATATAAATCTCTTTTTCCTGATTTTATATCTTCAATTTTACTCAAAACCTGTTTTTTGATTTTTTCATCAATATTTTTAGAAAGTTTGTTTATAAGAATTTCTCCTTTTTTTATTGTTTCTTCAGAAGCATAATCTTTTAAATATTCATAGAAAGTCAATAATGCGTTAGGTTGACAAAACTGTTTTATAAATCCGGGTTTTGCATGAGACATAAAGTGTTCACCTGTTCTGCCGAGTCTGTAACATGCTGTGCAGAACGAAGGGATAAATTCTTCTTTAAGGAGTTCATTAATAACTTCTTCAAGAGATCTGTCATCGCCAAGCTTGAACTGTTCTTTGTTTTCAATTTTTTTTCTTTTAGCGGCTTCAGAATATCCCCCTATACCTATTTTAGAACCTGCATCTATTTGAGAGATTCCAAGTTTTATAACTTCATTCCTGAATTCCGCTGTTTCACGGCAGGTTAGTATCAAACCTGTATAAGGTACAGCAAGCCTTAATATTGCAATTACTTTTTTAAAATTGTCGTCGGAAACACGAAATTTTAAATTGGTGGAGAATGGAGTATTAAAGGCAGGTTCGATTCTCGGAAATGAAATGGTGTGAGGTCCTACTCCGAAATATTTTTCTAAAGATTGTGAATGACAAATTAGTGAAACTACTTCAAATCTCCAATCATATAATCCGAATAAAGCGCCTAATCCCACATCGTCAATACCAGCTTCTTGAGCTCTGTGCAGAGATGTAAGTCTCCATAAATAATCTCCTTTTTTTGACGTTTGCGGATGAGCTTTCTTATAAGTTTCTTTATGATAAGTTTCCTGAAAAATTTGAAATGTGCCTATTCCCGAATCTTTGACTGTTTTAAATCCTTTTATATCCATTGGCGCTGCATTGATATTTACTCTGCGTATGCTACCGATCTCAATATTTTCATTATTATATGTTTTTATGCTGTAAACTTTTTTTACAGTGTCTGAAATATATTCAGGAGTGGTTTTCCCTGGAGCTTCGCCGAATACCAGTATTAGTCGTTTGTGTCCCTGTTTTTGAAGCAGTTTTATTTCTGTAATCAGTTCGTCTTCTGATAATGAATGGCGAGCGACTTCTTTGTTTGATGCTCTGAATGCGCAGTATAAACAATCATTTGAACAATAATTCGATATGTAAAGCGGTGCAAAAAAAACAATGCGCTTTCCGTAAATTTCGGCTTTTATATTTTTAGCTGTTGTAAATAAATTGTCTAGCAATTCAGGATTTTCTATGTTACAAAGTTTGGCTGTTTCTTCAGGAGATAATCCTTTTTTTTCTTTCGCTTTTTCTAAAATATCAATAATTTCTTTTTTATTGGGAATTTTACAATTTATAATATTTTCTATATAGCTGTCATTAATAAAATCTTCATATTGCATAATAATGTTCCTGCTAAAATAATAAATATAGACAATAAACGTTGTTATACTTTAAGAATTTAAATTTTTTTTGTTTAAATTATAAAAGTTTTAAAATTTGGATTACAATATTTATTTTATGGAGTAAATTATATATTCAATAATATTATTGTCAAACATATAATTTTTTATTATTAAATTATTAAAAAAATACTTGAAATTTTGATTTTTTTATTATACAATTGAAAAATATATATATTAT
>JAGOBX010000175.1 GCA_017999075.1 Candidatus Babelota bacterium
TTTATGGAGTCATACTGTTTTAAAAATTTTATATCCTGAAATTCTTCAAACCACAAAGAAATTATTCCATAAACATGAATTTCATCTTCTTCGGCATATTTGAAATATTCTTGTATTTCATTTGAATTTATTCTGTGTGAATAACCGGTGTTTATAAAAAATTTTGAATTTTTATACCGGGATATTTTTGTTATAATGTTTTCCACCAACAAAAAATAGGTAGATAAATTCGGATGATGGCCGTCGATAAAATAATTAAAATCAGGAATTACGGTTTTATCTGGAGTACAAATTATAGATTTCATATCAATATGAATTAAATTATATTTATTAATTAAATCTTTAAGTCCGTTTTTATATTTTGTCTGTATAATCAGAGGATAATCATCGTTATCAATAGCCAATCTTAGAAATTTATCAGCTGAATTGAAATGATTTTCCTGATAATATATTTTTCCGATTTCAAAATAAAGATTTGCGAATGAACATTCTTTCGATAAATTTTCTAAAATTTTTTTTGATGCATCACTATCATCCATAAAATTTTTTAAATAATAAGCGCTTTTAAATTTGTTCAGATGATTGCCGGCATCATTTTTATTTTTTGAATTTCTATATACTGAACGAGTTGGAGAAAACATATAATTACCTTCAGGAATAATAATAATTAATTCTATATTATTTGCATTACAGTATTGAATCAATAATTCCGCGTATTTAATGTACCTTGTGAAATTTATGTTTTTTTCAAATTCAGGAACAGGATGTTCGCAAAAAAAATTTCCTGAATAAATATCGTCGCTTTCATTAACTTGTTTAATGTAAAAATAATGGCGTATTATCTTAACAATTGAAGAAAAACCTATAATATTAAGAAATGGAAGCTTATCTTTTATATTTAATGAATAATAATTGGAAAATTCGTTATGACCGCTGTATATAATCATTAAATCAGGTTTATATTTAACCTCAGAAAAATATTTTTGCACTGCTTTTTCAATTGAAAAAGCGCCCTGGGCATAATTATCGGCTATGATATTTTTTTGATAATGTTTTGTCTTATTAAATTCATATTGAATGATATTGGATAATTGCAATTTTTTATGATAAGGCCAGCCTATAGCCGTAGACTCGCCGAGTACAGCGATTCTGTAGTTATTAGTGTCAATTAAAATTTTGTTTGCCGGTTTAACAGCATATTTCAGAAAATTATAATTTATATAGTTATAAGAAATAATTTCGGCAATAATAAATCCAGCAATTATGCCGAATAAGATTTTTAATTTTCTATGTTTGGTAAGTTTAATTTTCATTTGTTTTTCAAATCATTCCATCTTAAATCTTTTTTTCTGAACATAATCGGATCTAAAATTTTTCCAATTTTTTTTACAGGGATGAATTCTTCATCTCCGAAATTTTTTAAATATTGAGGATAAATACCGTCGCATATATAATAAAAATCGCATTCGCGGCATTTTTCAAGATAAATATTATTATGGCAAAATCTGTTTTTTATAAGCCATAAAATTTTTTTTTCTTCCAGGTTACTAAGTTTTAGTTTAGTAAAAAAAGATTTAAATGGTAATTTATATTTCCAGAATTTTTCATCAAGTTTCATACAGGCTCTTACGTTCCATTCATAAGGATCCCATTGCCACTGATGAAAATTGCAGACATATTTTTCGTATTCGCCCATACAGCATAAAGGAATATACCTGACATTTGTATAAATATTATTATCAATCATAATATTCAAAGCTTTTTTTATGTTAACAGATAAATCAGTATATCTTCCCTGAAAAGGAATATTTTCTTTATTTGACCAGTCGGTAGCAGGATGAGGATTGAAGATAATGAAATTGGCGATTCTGGGTTTGACGATCGATGTTAATTTTTTTGCTATTTCAGTCAATCTGTCGCCATTGAATTTTGTTACAACAGTATTTGTTCTGAACGAAAAATTAATTGAATGGAGGTATTCAACAGAATTCATCAGATTTTTGTAAGCGTTGTTTCTGTTTGTTATTTCATCATAATGAGATTCATAGTCGTGATAACTTAATAAAACGTCTTCCAATCCTTCTGAAACTAAATTTTTTATTGTTTCTGTTTTTTGCCCGTTAGTTATTATTGTGGGGAGTATCAGCCTTTCCCTGCAATACTTAACCATTTTTATTATTTCTTTGTATACTGTAGGTTCTCCGCCTGTTATGTCAAAATATTTAATTTGATAATTTTGTTTAAAAATATCAATTTCGTTTTTTACATCTTCAAAACTTCTTTGCTCCCTGTATTTTTTGAATTTGTAATAACAAAATTTACATTCAATATTGCAGGCAAAAGTGGGATATATATCCACTCTTTTATTTATTTTAATAATATTGTTGTTCATAATTTATAAATATTTTTAATATTTTCAGGCAGCATATCCAATAGTTTATTATTTTCAAATCTATCTAAGATTTTGATATCGCTGTTTTGTTGTGTTCTTTTTAATCTTCGTATTTTGTGTATTCTTTTTAAAGCAGCCAAAAATGCTCTTATATTTTTTTTATCATATTTAATAAAAATTTGCAAAATAAAAAAGAAATGTTTTATCCATAAATCGAGCGAATCTATATTTTTCCAAAAAAATAGAAATCTGTTTCTTGCATCTATATGTATTAAGTTGTTTTCATCGTACATTTTTTTCATGGTAGTATTAGCATAATGATAAACAGCGCTGTCAGGCAGATAAATATTATCATATCCTAATTTCATTGCATTATAGCACAAATCATTATCTTCCAAATATTGAGGAGCATAAATAGAATCAAAACCTCCTGTTTCAAAATATTTTTTTTTTAATACAAACATACAGCAGCTTGTGGCCCAAGCGATTTTTATTTTTTCTTTGAATTCTATATTTTTATGTAATCCTATATTTTCACTTTGAATTCTGCCGTTTTTAAAAATATACGCTGAAATAGATTCATTTCTTAAATTCATTGATGGCCGCAAAATTTGAGGATTAATTGCAAACACATTGTTTTTTGACAATTCATTAAATATTGAACTGAAGTTTATGTTTTTAATAATAACATCGTTGTCAAGGAACCATAGAATGTCATAATTTGCATAATTTACGGCATTGATATGAGATAAGGCATTTCCCTGATTTTTATTGTTTACAATAATTATGCAATCTTTAAATTTTTTTTTAAGTAAATCAACATCATTGTTATGGCTGCAATCATCGCATATAATTATTTCATAATTATAATCTTTAATAAATTTGCAGTCATAAATTGATTCTATAAGTTTTTCTGTTAAACAGAATCCGTTGTAATTTGTAATTATAATTGATATGCCGTTAAACATAGACATTAAGATTAAATAATATTTATAAAAATTAAAATTGTTTCATTATATATGATATGCAGATAATTTAAAAGTAAAAAATCAAGTTTACATTTTTAAAATAAATAATAAAATTAACTTCCGGAAAAACAAGAGAGTAAAAGTCATTTTCAGGACAAAATTTTATTAAGAAATATAAGTAAAATGTTATTAAAAAATTGCAGTGTACTTCAGATTTCTTCCGGATTTCATTCTGGAGATGCTGTATCTAATCAAATAAATTATCTGAACGATATTTTTTTAGAATTTAATTGTAAAACTTTTTTTTATAATACTCCAAACCATAAATTTGATTTTAACGCTGTTCAATTAAATTCTATTGATGAAGTGTTAAACCGTAATTTTTGTTTGATAATTGTTCATTATGGCGGTTATTTTCCAGAAGCGGAAAAATTGCCTTTAATGTCCGGAAAAAAAATACTGTTTTACCACAATTTTACGCCATACAAATATTTTGAAAAATATAATGGAAATCTTGCCGAATCTTTAAAACAGACTTCTGAACAATTGTTTAGAATTAATAAAAATTTTGATTATGCAATAACACCGTCAAATTATAATAAGTCAAGTTTGATTGAACATAATTTTTACAACAGAAATATTTATGTTGTTCCGTATTTGATAAAATGTAAATTTAGTTTGAAAAATTTGTTGAAAAAATTTTTTTTCCCTTGCGGTAAACCACTAAAAATTTTATATACCGGCAGAATAGAGGTTCATAAAAAAATAGAAAACATAATAGAATTTTTTAACATATTAGTCGAAAATTATTATTTTGATTGCGAATTGCATTTAACTGGTCCTTATGATGAAAATTCAGAATATTATTTCGAGTTAAAACGAAAAGTCAAACACAGCGGAAAAGTTTTTTTTCACGGAAGAAAAGATTATTCTGAAATTTATGATTATTTTAATATGGCTGATATTTACATTAATTTAAGCGAGCACGAAGGGTTCTGCATTCCTGTAATTGAAGCAATAAGCAGTTTTTTGCCTGTGATTTCCAATGATATACCGGCAATAAGAGAAAACACCGATGGTTCAATTTTATTTGTAAATAATGAAGATTATCATTCTATTTCAAAGATGGTTATAAAAATTAAGAATAATTATTTATACAGGATTTGGATAATAATACGACAATTAAAAATTCTTGATAAATTTGTTTTTTCTGAAATAAAACATAAAATTAAAACTTTATTGTTTAATTTAACAATTGATAATAAAAAATAATTTTTAGAGTAAGCCCTGAGTATATGCCGGCAATAACATCATCTGCAACGATTCCCCATCCGCCGTTCAGTTTTTGACTTATATTAGCCGGAAATACTTTTACAATATCGAAAAATCTGAATAATAAGAATGATAAAATAATCAGCTGGATGTAAAACCGATAATTTCCGCAATCAATTATAATCGGGAATTTCATTGAAGGAATAGAAAATATAAGTATTGTAACAAAATATCCGACAACTTCATCAATTACTACCTTGTGAGGATCTTTATGACCGTAAATTTTTTCAAATATTGAACTGACAGGAATAGAAATAATTGTAAGAATAATTGTGAGATATAATATCAGATAATTAATATTATATTTTTGCTGGCAATATATTGTTAATACGGCAAATGGAATTGTTGCGAGAGTAGCAAAAGTTCCTGATGCTTTTAAATAGCCGGTAAAAAAAAATGAAGAAATAATCTCCAGACCAAATATTAAATTTTTTTTTATATTCATTTGAATTTATTGTTTAAAATAATTTTTTTAACTATATAATACAATTCCGGCTTAATCAATAAAAAAAATTAAAACTTGACAAATTTTATTTTTTTTTTAAATTTTACAGAAAATTTAACAGTAAGGAGAAGTTGATAATGGTTTTTCAAGGTTATTGTTTTGAATGTGAATACGAAGGGCAGTTTAAAAACAAGCATATTTGTCCTAAATGTAAAAGTGAAGATATTGAAATTTATGAAGATGAACTTGAAGATGAAGAAGAAGATGAGTTTTATAATGGCGAAGAAAATGATGATGATTTTGAAGAAGAAGAAAATGAATAATAAAAGATATGGAAAAAAATATCTTGCATATTTTTTTTAGGATAATACAATTATTTAAAAATTTTTTTTAGGAGGAATATTTTTATGTTAAAAAAAATAGTAATTGCTTTAATGAGTGTATTATTAATCAGCGCATTGGCTTTTGCTGCGGATGAAGCAGCAGCACCTGCGGCTGACGATAAAGCTGCTGTTAAAGCTGATGTGAAAGATGCGGGCGCGGCAGATGCTAAAAAAGCCGACAAACCGAAATACGCTAATGGCGTAAAAATTGTTTCCTGTGAAGGAGATAAGCTTGTTGTTTCGAGAGGTTATGGCAAAAAAGCTAAAGAAGAAACTTATGCAATCGGACCGGACACTAAATATTACAAAGACAAAAAACCGGTTAAAGCAGAAGAAGTTGCTGCTCTTTTCGTTAAAGATGTTAAAGTAAATGTTGGTTATGTAAAAGATGGCGATAAGCTGATAGCTAAACGCGTTTATTTAAACACTAAACAGAAAAAAGCAAAAAAAGATGGAGAAGCTCCGGCAGCTCCTAAAGAAGAAAAGGCTGCAGAAACTAAATAATAAATATTCAAAATAACCGGATATTTATTTTGGTTGATTTAGTATAGGGAATATTCAATAAAATGAGTGTTCCCTATTTTTTTTATAAAGTTAAAAGCAGGGCTCCCCAAGTAAATCCGCCGCCGAAAGCTACAACTAAAATATTAGATCCTTTTTTCACCAATTCTTTTTTTACTACTTCATCTAAAGCTATAGCTATAGTGGCTGCTGAAGTGTTGCCGTATTTTTGGATATTTATATAAACTTTATCTTCAGGAATTTGCAATCTTTTTCTGACAAAATCCAAAATTCTTATATTAGCCTGATGGAATATAACCATATCCAGATTATTAACATTCATATTATTTTTCAATAATATTTCTTCGGCAATGGAACTCATGCTTTTTATTGCGACTTTAAATACCGCATTACCATCCATATTTATGAAATGCAATTTATTTTTTATAGTATGTTCTGATGCCGGCATTCTTGAACCTCCGGCAGGTAATTTAAGCAAATCACCATAACTTCCGTCTGCTTTTAAAATATAATCGTGTATATGACTTTCGCCGGGACCTTTTTTTAAAATAGCGGCGCCTGCTCCGTCTCCGAATAAAACACACATACTTCTGTCTTCATAATCAGTAATTCTGCTTAAAGTTTCGGCGGCTATGATAAGAGCGGTATTCATATTGTTGTTATTGCTCATAATATCTTTTGCTACAGATAAAGCATAAATAAAACCGGTGCATGCTGCTGATAAATCAAAACACGCTGCATTTACAGCATTTAGTTTATTTTGAATTATGCATGCAGTGGAAGGAAAAGACATATCAGGAGTTACGGTAGCGACTATTATTAAATCAATTTCTGAAATTGATATACCTGCTGAATCAATTGCATTTAACGCAGCCTTATAACCTAAATCTGAAGTTGCTTCGTCAGGTGCGGCTATATGTCTTTGCTCAATACCTGTTCTTTGTATAATCCATTCGTTTGTAGTATCAACCATTTTTTCAAAATCAGCGTTAGTTAAAATTTTTTCAGGAACATATGAACCTGTTCCTGCAATAAATATTTTAGTTTTATCTATAGACATTTGTTATAATCTCCGGAAACTATAAATATAAAATATAAAACAAACAAATTAAATTCAGTAACCAGATGAATTTAATGTTTTAATTTACTAATTTTTTT
>JAGOBX010000176.1 GCA_017999075.1 Candidatus Babelota bacterium
CCATTGAATTGAAAAATTTATTTTTCAGTGAATATATTGAAATTGAAAATATTTATAATTTCATTAAATGCCATATCGATACTCTGGATACAAAAGAAAATTCAGACACAAAAAAATTAACGGTCATAACTGCTGTCTTAGAAAAAGACAGTAAAAAAATCAAGTTCACGGGGAAAGGTAATGGTCCTGTAGACGCTTTTGTTAAAGGATTCACAAAAATTTCAGGAATAAATTTTAAAATCGAAAATTATTCAGAGCATTCTATTGACAGCGGTTCAGATGCTTCAGCGATAGCGTATACCTCAATAAAAACGCCGGGCGGAAAAAACTATTGCGCAGCAGCAATTGATCCTGCGATAAGCATAGCGACAATAAAAGCTGTATTGAATACGATAAACAAATTTCAAACAAATAAAAGTGCCGGGTAAAGTTTATTTTATTAAGTCAGTAATTACTTAAATTATATTTTTTTATATATTCTGCCGGTTCAAAATTATCCGGGATAAATCTGCCTACAATTACAGGCCTGAATAATACCGGATAACTCATATTGTGCGGCAAACTTATTTCAATATAATAATCGCCGGCTTTCAATTTATTTATTTGATGATATCCCGAATTAATAAAATTAAATTTATCATCATACAACTTACATTCAAGAAAATCATCGCTTGATTCCATTCCTATTCCTATAATTTTTTCCGATAACAAATTAAAAGAATAACATTTTATATCTCCAGGATTTATTACTGTAAATACTCCATAAGTATCATTAATGATTTCTATATTTTCTTTTTCTATTTTTATATTATTTATATAATTTTCAGCAAAACCTTTAAAAAATATTTTATATTCTCCACTACCAAAAATCACTGGAAGTTTAGAATTAAATATTTCCGAACACACTTTAGATGCATATCCTGTTCCTGATACTTTATAAACAAATGGTTCTGCAGAATAAAATTTATAAAATACCGGTTTATCGTTTTTAAATAATAATCCTGTTTCTTTTACTTTTACAATATGTTCACGACTTTCTGAAACAGGAATTAATTTTTCTTCCGTTATTGAAACCATTCCATAACGTCTAAAAATATTTTCTGATTCACTAATCCAAAACTTAAAAAAACCAGAATTCAATTTTATATTCATAGAAATATCTTTACCCAGATCAATAATTGCGGAATCATTCAAAAATTTTCCTGAAGCATCAAGAACACTTATAATCTCAAAATTTCCTGTCAAATTCAATTTTCCTGTTGTGGTTCCGGAATTAATAAAAATTAATTTAATTCTTCTGCTGTTGTAGTTAAAAATTTCACCTGAACTATCAGTTAAAAATTTATTTATAATAATTTTATCAGGAAATTTTTCAGATACAGCAGTAAAATAAATTTGAGTTCGATTTAAATTAATAACCGCAATTTTTTTTTCAAAAGATTTAACAGAAACATTTTCATATTTATCACAAAAATTATAAAAAACTTCATCTATAAAACCATTTTTTTCAGAAAAAACAGCACAGTTCCGCGGAATGCTAAACTTTATATTTTTATCATACGAACCATTAAACACCATAAAAGCGCCTGTATCGCATATTCCATTGAAATTATTTTCAATATCCAATAAAATATTATTTTTTTTTATTTGATTTGATTCAAGTTCTGCATTTATAAATAATTCTTCGGAAATTTTATTATCAGCATTCCACAACACTAATTTTCCGGATTTGGAAAAAATGGTGAAATTTTCGTGGTTTCTAAAATCACTTGAATTAGTTGAAATTAATAACTTTTGTATTTTAACATTAAATTCATTATTTTTTTCTTTTTCCTGAATCATAATTCCAGCGCAGATCTTATTTGAAACAGAACTCGCTTTAACAGAATTTATAAAATCAGTTTCAACAGGAACATCAATTACAACAGGCCTTCCGGAATAAAATGACACTTGAGTTTTTCCTTCTTTCAAATAAAATTTATCAATTTGAATTTCAATATTATTTTCACTATCATTTTGTTCTGGAATTATTACGGTTTTATTATTCAATATTGTAAATATTTCTGTAATTTTTTCAGCAGGTTTTTCCAGTTCGTCAATATAAAACAATTCTAATCCGTTTGACGGCAAATATTTTATTAAATAAGACGAAACCTCGTTTGATAAAAAGCTTTCAATTCCGGATATTTTATACGGTTTCCCAATATTTTCCGATAATTCTGATTCTTTTTTAATTTTTACAGCATCAATTTTAACAGATACTTTTCCCGAAATATTTTCAAAAGCCCACAATTTAATTTTATATTTTTTTCCCTTAACCAAAAGAATTTTCAAATTTATATCGCAAGCTGTTTTAGCTGCTATTTCCATACCTTCAGAATTTTCCAAAATAAAATTCAAAGATTTCCCTGATAAAATTTTAAAACAAGTTATATCATCTGACGCAATAAATTCAAATTGCTTAATTTTATCATAAATTTCTGTTATATATTCAAAATTATAATCAGCTTTTTCCAAAGTATCAGATTCAATCTTCATAACAGAAACTTTTCCATAATTCCGGTTATCAGAAACAATATAATTTCCGTATTGATTGACATTCCAAACATCATTAAAATTTCTGTCAGGCAAAACATTATATTCATTTTCAGTTTCACTATTATTTTCATTAGATATAACCCGAGAAATTTTCAATTTATACTTTCCGGAACTTAATTTTTTGCAGATCATAAAATTCCAATTATTTCCATTATCATCTGAAACTGCAATTCTGACGTTTTTTTCATCAAATAATTCTGCCCTAACATCTGTTTGTCCAAACGAAAAAATTTTATATGTCCCTTCTTCTCCTATTGATAAATCAAATTCTGACGGTAATTCCGCAGTTCTGGTTATTCCGTCAAATATTTCAGTTGTTTCCAAAAAAATCTCATACTTCAAAAAATTTCCTAATCTGCTGTTTTCAACTTCAATTATATATTCTCCTTTTCTCAAAACATTTTTAAAACCTGAAATTTTATCTATTATTCCTGATACTGCCATATTCTCTTTTCTTTTTATAACGCCCCTCATATAATTCGTCAATTTCACAGTTATTTCAGCATCAGCAGGAAGATTAAATTCATATTTATCAGGAATTCTATTATTTATATCTTCAGTTTCTATCCAGATATTTTTCAATTTTTGCCCGAATAAAATTTTATGAGGGCCTTTTCCTTCGATATTATTATTCTCAATATTATATCTGAAAAATTTCCATAACCGATATGTTTCAGCAGTTGCCGGCGATGAAATAAGTTTATATATTCCTTGATCCAATTCAATTATAACAGGAGTTTTAAATACATTTATTACAGGCCACCCATTTTTATCTTCAATGCGGTTTTCAAAAAAAAATTTTTCTCCGACTGATTCCACATAATAAAATCCATTTGTATCAATATTTAATTCTGCAGAAAGACCTGTATTTGAAGGGACAGAAATTCCGTATTCTTTTATTTCAAGACATTCGTCAACTTCAACAATATTTCCTTTTTTTAAAATTATTCCTGTTCTGCCAGAAGTATTTCCAATTGCCTGAACTATTATGTTATATTTTCCTTTTTTAAAAAAATTATGAATAATAAAATTTCCATTATCAGCATTGCATTCAACTGCATATAATTCGTTTGACATCTTTGTTTTAATATAAGCTTTAAGTTTCAGCCTTCCAAAAGATTCAATATAATAAATTCCGGCATCTTCAACATTAAATTCAAAAGTTTTAAATTGATCATAATCCAAATCAAAAAACTTTTGTTCATTCAACTTTATTTTTTCAAACCCGTCGAATTTATTTTTTTTCAATTCATAAAGCCTGGAAATAATTTTTTCCAATTTTTGATTTTCCTCAGTTTCCGAAACAACACTCAAATTAAAATATTTTAATCCGTTTCCCTTGTTTTTCAATGTTAAAATCTTTCCGCGCTGTGAATCGTTTAATACACTATAATTTTCAATTTTTTTACCTTCAATATAACAATCTATATTTTCCGAATCAGAAATAACAAGTTTAACATTATCAGGAAAAGTTAAAGATTTAATCTCTATCTGTTCATCAGGTCTTAAAACAACAGGCAGCGGATTATTAATATCAACAGGATATTTTTTTAAAACTATACCTTTATCTATTCTGTATTGCTTGTTTAAAAATAATTTATAACTGTATGTTCCATTAAAAACCAATTCAACAAACTGAATATTTCTTTTAACCGCAAAATCTTCTATTTTTAATTTTTTAAAAATTTTAGTCATTAAAGTTTGTTTACTGACAGCTAACTTTATAATTCCTTTTTTTTCAGGTTTTAAAGAAAATACATAAATTCCTTTTTCAAGATGAAAATTTCTATTAGTTGTATTCCATTCAGGAGATTGATATCCTTCAGGTTTATTAATCAAAAATGGTTCAATCCTGCATTTTGCCGGAATTCCTTCTGATTTAACAGAGTATTCGCCTGCTTCCATTACTTCAAAAAAAATCGAATTTTCGCCTGTTAAATTAAATCTGCGCGACCATCCTGAATTTTCGTTTAATTCTATTAAGCTTTTCCCGATTATTTTCGAACGTTCTCCATCGCCAAGCTCAATAACAATTCCAGTAGCATCAATATTGTCCTGCGGATAACCGGAGTGAATAGTTGACAACCAATATGTTCCATCATTGTATTTATCAGCCAAACTAATTTCATTATTATCGCATCTCGTAAAAACTTGTAAAATAAATTTTTCTTCAGGCAGTCCTGATACTCTAACAATCTTAAAATTTTCGTTTGAATTCGGAACAAAAATTTTACATTCAGGTTCTTTAGAATCTTTAGTAATTTGAGTTTTATAAGCAAAATTATTAAAATCAAACATTTTGTCCGAATAAAAATCCGAAACTTCCAATTTTAATTTTTTTTTATCCGCAATCTGAATTAAAAAAAAAGTGGCTTCAGCAGAACACAGGTATAAATTTTCTCCGGCATCAGATATAACATCTTCAAACCTCATATTGTTTCCTATTTTTCTAATTCCATATTTAATACAAACAGGATACTTATCTTCATCATTTGCCCAAATTTCTTTTTCTCCGCCGTAAACAGTAAATAAATAATATCCTGCATTCAGTTGAGCTGTCATCGTAATATGTTTTAACGGTTGCCCTGTTTCAGTCAAAACCTGCTTTTTATAAATGCGGCTATCGGCAAGCCATTCTCCTTCAAACCATAATTTACAATCATCTGCATTTCTGCCGTAACATTCAAAATAAACAATTTGACTTTCCGGAATATATATCCAATATGACAGTTGTTCATTATCTTTCAAGGAAGTTTTTTTTACCGAATTTTTTATTATAAATTCATCTTGAATATTTTTTTCAATAGTAGGGATTATGCTTATTTTAAATTTCCCGATTCCTTTTTTCAAAGAATTTGTTATAATTTTATATTCACCGTAATCAAGCAGAAAATATCCTTTCCCGTCAGTTTTTCCGGTTTCTCCAAATGATTCTGAAACACCTGTAAGTTTATCTACTAATTTAAATGATGTTCCTTGTTTTTGTTCGCTTTCTATAGAAATAAGATATCTGCCGGGTTTTCCTATATTCAAAATACACTCATTTTTACCTTTTGCTAAAAATTCTGTTTTATCAAATTTATATTGCTCATATCCGTAAAGTTTAAAGTAAAACATTGTCAAAATACCAAAACATATAATAATTTTTAAATAAAATTTTTTCATAATATATTATCTCCCGAAACTTTTATTTACAATTATTTTAATACTGCAATTATTTGATGCAACATTTTTTAAAAATTTTTATAAAGAAATTATTTTGCATCAATTTTATAATTGACAAATAAATATTTTTATTTAGAATATTGAAAAAATTTTAGAATTTTATCTGAATATTTTTAATTCTGCTGGCGGACTAATATAATATTGAAAATTTCTTTTATTTATCTTATTTTATTATTTTTTTTTACAAACTGCGATAGCATAAATTTTAAAACAAGTATTCAAAAAAATAATAAAAAAAACATTTCATTAAACCAAAACAATTATACCCGCATTGTTTCCCTCGCGCCGAGTTTAACCGAAATAATGTTTGTTTTAAATGCCGATACTCAGCTTGCAGGAGTAACAGAATTTTGCGTTTATCCGCAAAAAGCTCTATCAAAACCCAAAATCGGAGGTTATACAAACATCAATTTTGAACAGTTAGTTATAATTAAACCAGATTTAATACTTGCGCTTCCTATTCATCAGGACTATTTTAAAAAATTCAAACAATTAAATATCCCTTACAAATTATTTTCGGAAAAAAAAGTTTCCGATATAAGAAACAGCATTATAGAAATCGGGAGATTGCTCAAAAAAAATAACGAAACTGAAATTTTTTTAAAAACTTTCGATAATGAATTTAATGAAAAAATAAATCAAACGATTTTACAAAAATCTAAAATTCTTATAATAGTAGGCAGGGAATTCGGCCGCCTTAAAAATCCAGTATGCGCAGGAAAAATTTCGTTTTACAATGATCTGATAGAATTTGCCGGCGGAATAAATGCTGCGCCTGAATCTGTTACCGAATATAATTCCCTTAATTCTGAAAGCATCGTAAGTATGAACCCTGATATTATAATCGAAATATTCGCACCCCATTCAGGAATGACAGCTTATAAAGACGAAGATAAATTACGTAATGACTGGAAAATTTTTAAAAATGTCAATGCTGTAAAAAACGGTAGAATACACTATATAATAAAAGACTATGCTACAGTACCTGGACCGCGTATTTACTTGCTTTACAGAGATATAAAAAAAATTATTAATTTTAAACCCTGAAAAAATCCTTGTAAAAAGACACTTATTTTAAAATGTTATATTCCCCTGATTATCTATATTCTAAAATTCTACAATTTCAGAATAATCAGAATTTATTCAAATTTTTTGAATAATGTTTTTTTCATAACCTTATCATATACCCACGTATATTTCAGTTTAAATCCGCCTGTTTCAGTTTCAATTATTATTTTTATAATTGAACTGGATGTTTTCAGATATCCGTCTATAAGATAAAAACTTTTTTTCTGTAATTCAGGAATAATCTTAGCCTTATCTGCAATATTTTT
>JAGOBX010000177.1 GCA_017999075.1 Candidatus Babelota bacterium
TTCAAGCCGTAAGATCAACTCATTTATAAGAGTCCCTTTGCGTGCAGCTTCCCACCCTTCAAAAAGTATGATTACCGGAATTTTAAGGTCTTTTGCCTCTCTTTGAAGTTCGCCAAGTTTCAATTCCAGCGGTTCAATAATTTTTTTGTATTCTTCTTTTTCAATAGTTTTAGATAAATCCACTTTTTCTAACATTTTAACGCCTCCCGAAAAAATATTTATTTAAAGATGAATTTTTTTACATCTTACACACACTGTTTATCTGTCGTCTGCACTTTTCCTTACCACAAATTTATGTTTTGCTTTTTTTAAATTTTTCTTCTCATGTTTTTTTATTCCTTCATAAACCTGTTTAAAATAATTCTTATTATCTTTACTTTTTTTTAAAATCGGTTTATATGAGCCTGTCGGCTGTAAAATATATGAATTAACAGTATCGTCAAGCTGAAGTTTAATTATCTTCTGAATAAATTTTCTGCTTTGCTCATTTCTAACGGGAAATAATAATTCTATTCGCCTGTCTAGATTTCTTGTCATTAAATCCGCGCTTGATAAATAATATTCTTCATTTCCGCCGTTATAAAAATAATACATTCTGGCATGTTCAAGAAATCTTCCTACAATACTTTTTACTTTTATGTTATCACTGATTTTTTTTATGCCGGGACGTAATATGCATATTCCCCTGACTATCAAATCTATTTTAACTCCTGCAATAGAAGCTTTATACATTGCCTCAACTATTTCTTTGTCATAAAGTGCATTCATTTTGGCTATTATCCTGGCTTTACCGCCATTTTTAGCGTTTTCAGTTTCTCTATTTATCATAGAAACTATTTTGTTGCGTAAATCTATCGGCGCAATTGAAACATTATTAAAACCTGTAGGCATCGAAAATCCCGTTAATAAATTAAATAATGATGAAATATCTTCCCCAAAACCGTCATCTGATGTAAAAAAACTGAAATCAGTATAAATCTGAGCAGTTATTTCATTATAATTTCCTGTACCCAAATGAATATATTTTTTTATCTCATTTTTTTCTTTTCTGATTACCATAAGCGCTTTAGCGTGAGTTTTGAGTCCGGCTATCCCGTAAATAACATGGGCTCCAGCATCCTGAAGTTTTTTGGTCCATTCGATATTTCTTTTTTCATCAAACCTTGCCGTCAATTCAACTACTGCAGTAACGTATTTCCCTTTTTCTGCAGCTTTTACCAACGCTTTAATTACAGGAGAATTTGAACTTGCTCTGTAAAGCAATTGCTTAATTGCAAGCGTATCCGGATCATCTGCCGCTTGATTGACCAATTCTACAACAGGTTCATACGAATGGTACGGATGAAATAAAACAAAATCTTTTCTTTCAATTTCTTCAAAAATATCCTTGCCTGAAAAGTTCGAATCAAAAATCGGTACCAATGGCAAATCTTTCAAATCCTGTCTGTCTATTTTTCTGTACAATTCCATCAAATCATTTAAATTCAGCAATCCGTTTATTTGATAAATATCATTTCTTTTTAAATTATTTTTTTCTATTAAAGTGTTAAGTATTCTTGGAGGAAGACCGTTTTCATATTCAAACTTTGTAACTGATCTTTTGTGCATTTGTTTAATTGTAGTTTCCAGTTCCTGAAGTAAATCAGAAGTTTCATCAGCTTCATCAATCGTAAAATCCGCATCCCTTGTAATTTTTATTATATGCGCAGATTCAATATCATATCCGTTATAAATTTGATCTACAAACAATTTTATAACATTTTCAATAGGAATAAATTTATTATGGGTTTCAATTTTTATGAATCTTCCCTGTATATTAGTGGGAATTTCTATAAACGATAAATTGCTGCGTTCAATTACATTTCCTATTTCTTCGCGAGGCGATAATCCAACAGCAAGATATAATCTCCCTGTTACAAGATTTGGAAACGGATGAGTCGGTCCTACTGAAATAGGAGTAAGAATAGGTTTTATCTCGCGTTCAAAAAAAACAGTCAGAAACGTTTTATATCTAACCAATGACTCAAAATCAAAAATTATTTCAACTCCTTGTTTTTTAAGAAGCGGAACTAACTTTTTGTAAAATATCAAATATTGATTTTTCAATAATTTTTTTACTCGTTCGCGTATGCTTTTGAGTTCTATTTCCGGTTTTATCGAATCAGGAGAACTCCCTTCAATTATCCCGGCATCCTTATGTTTCTTGACTCCTGCCACGCGAACCATAAAAAATTCTTCAAGATTTGAAGACACTATTGATAAAAATTTTACGCGTTCAAGCAAAGGATTTTCTTTTTCAAATGATTCAGCAAGAACTCTGTTATTAAATTCAAGCCAGCTATATTGAGGATTAATATAATATTTAGAATTATTTAAATCAATTTTCATATCATTCTCTCGACAATTTTAAAGTCAGTCCAAAAAAACTTTCAAACAAATCAGATTTGCTTAATACTATATCCCTTAAAATTTCTATGTGATCTCCATAACTGCTTTTTATTTTTATAAAAAGTTCGCATTCGTTCTCGCAAATATTTACCCTTAAAGATTCTATAAGTTGAGTGTGTGATCTGTCCAAAGCATCGGATATTCTAAGTATCGCCGCTAAACTCGAAATAATCAGCCGTTTATTAACAGGCAAAACAGAATAAGCGGAATGTTCAGGTTTCGGAGGGGATTTTCTATGATACCTCGCTATCTGCGCTATTATTATCATATCTTCTGCTGTCAAACCAAGTATCTCCGAAGCAGTTATTAAATTCGCAGAATGTTTGTGGTGACCTTTAGAACTTACAAAATATCCTATGTCATGAAGCAATGAAGCTACTTCAAGATATATGCCTGCTTTAGGTTCAAAATTATAAAAATCAAACATTCCGTTAAAAATCATTTTCGACAACTTTCTAACATGTTCCGAATGTTCATAATCAAATTTATATTTATGCCCTATTTCAAGAGCTCCGGTAATTATATTTTCTGATGTTATATCTGTAAATTCAGCATAACAGTTATCTTTTAATTTCGGAAGTTTGTTAATCAGAGCTATTGTTCGGTTCATATCTGGAATTATTATTGATTTGGCATCAATCAGCAAACTTATTTTCTGAATTATTGATAATGAAATTTTTACAGTTTTCACATTATCTTCCTGAGATTTTAAAACAGATTGCAATTCAAAGTTACTTAATTTATCTATTGATTTGACATACTTTTGAAATGACAGTTTTGTAAACCGGAACGATTCTGCGTTTTTTCCAAATCCAGTCTTTTTCAAACAATTCAGTATATCTTCGTTTACAACCACAAATTTATCTATATTTTTATGATTTTCAGGCAGAAAATTCAATGATGTCAAAAATTTGGTCGATAAATAATTATAATAAACATCCATAGATTTTTTTTGAATATCAAGAGTCTTTACCATTCTTGCAGCGCCTATATTCTGTGTTTCAGAAAATACAATCTTTCCTTTAGACTGAAGAATCAGAATTGTTGTACCCACACCTAATACTATTATCAGTATATCAGAATTCTTGTCGCTTATAATTTTTTTTATGTTTTCTATTATCAACTCAGTTTCGACTACTGGTTCTATTAATTCTATCTTTATATCTGTTTCATTTAAAACCCTGTCTATCATAGTGTCAAGGTTTCCTGCTTCTTTGAGGTTAGATACAGCAATAGTTTTAAAGTTTTCAACTTTATATGATGTAAGCAATTCCTGAAAATTTTTTATAATTTTTATCAAATCGTTTATTGTATTATTAGTTATCTGTCCATGAGAAAAAATATCTTTGCCTAAAGAAACTGGCACCCACAATTCTTCTATTTTCCGCAATTTATCCTTAGGCATTGTTTCACTTATATTCAGTCTTACAGAATCCATTGTTATATCTATCAAGCCAATTGTATAAGTATTGGATTTTTTAACCTTACTTTTCTTCATCAAAAATATCCCTCAATTTTTTACATTTAACAATATTGTATTTTAATATAAATAATTAAAATTGTCAAATTAAATAATTGACAATAATATAACTTAATAATATAATTCTAAAAAAATAATTACATTTGAAGGAAGCAACTATGAAAAACAATGTTTTAGGTATTGATGTCGGAGGTTCTGGAATTAAAGGATCTATAGTTAATGTTCAAACAGGCCAATTATTGTCAGAACGTTTCCGTCTGCCTACTCCTGAAAAAGGCAAACCTGAAGATATTGCAGCTACTATTTCAGAAATAATCAAACATTTTAATTGGAAAAATAAAATCGGATGCGGATTCCCTGCAGCTATAAACAAAGGGGTTTCTTTAACTGCAGCCAATATTCATAAAAATTGGATTGGATTGAATATTGAAAATTTTTTCAAAAAAAAAACAGGATGCGAATTCAAGGTTATAAATGATGCTGATGCTGCAGGCCTTGCAGAAATGAATTTCGGAGCAGGAAAAAAATCAAATGGAACAGTTCTGATGCTGACCGTAGGAACAGGTATTGGAACCGCACTATTCATTAATCATAATCTTTTACCCAACACAGAACTTGGACATATTGAACTTTCGGGAAAAGACGTTGAATTATACGCTTCAGACGCAGTACGTAAAAAAAAAGATTTATCTTATAAAAAATGGGCTATTCGTTTTAATAAATACCTTATAAAAATGAATTCATTATTTTATCCTGATTTAATTATTCTCGGCGGCGGAATAGTCAAAAAAAAAGAAAAATATTTCAAATATTTAGCGTTAAATTCAAAAATTATTCCTGCTGCCTTAGGAAATGATGCTGGAATAATCGGAGCTGCTTCGTTCGCATCAGGATTATAATTTTATACCGTATGTTTCCAATATCAGTATAGTTCTGTTAAATTTTTTTTAATGACGGACGGAGGAATTAAATTTGAATCATTCTTCTAATCTGTTTTTATTATTTTTATTAGTACCTGTAATAAGTTCAACTTTTATCGCTATTTGGTTTATTTTATACATTCAAAGAAAAAACCGCAAGTCTTTTCAAAACACAGCTAATAATATTGGCGGTTCAGTAATAGGTCTCAACGAAATATCAGGAATTTTCCAGAATACAGATTATACTATAAAATATATTCATAGAAAAAAAAATACCCCGCCTCAATGTTGCATTACTGTAAAAGGCAAATCTTCTGCTTTTCCAATAACTTTTTTACGGGAATCGTCAATACATAATTTTGTAAAACGCATAAAACTTTCTTATGAAATTCAAACTAATGATCCCGAATTTGATAACACTGTATATATAATTTCAAGAAATAATTTGTTTATACAATCTGTAATCTTGTCTCCTGATATAAAAAAAAATATTTTAACCCTTTTTTTGAATATCAAAAATCTTTATAAAATAGAATTTAATAACCTCGGTGCTGTTCTATATCTTTCTCCATGCGAAATTGATTCTCTCGACAAAGAATTCATAGAAAAATCAGTTTCCATGCTTTCACATACATTACTTCAAATTTCTATGGTTCCAAAAATCGGACTTCAAACTCCGATTTCTTTTGATATTATTCATTATTCTGTATTTTCGTTGTATTCAATTATAGGAATAATTCTATTTATTTATGCGTTATCTTACTATAAACCTTTGTTCCACGAACCATATTTTTATGGTATTATATACGGAATTATTGCATTTTTAATCCTGATATTTTTTACTTTTTTTTCTGTACGCGGCAGATCCAACTCCCATATAATTTTCTTTATATGTTTAATAACCGGATTGCTCGGGTTTATTTTTACAGGCATAGGCGCAACTTTAACTTACAATGGCTATTTTGATAAATCTGAAGAAGCAAATCATCAAGTGAGTATTACTAATAAATATACTGTACGTAATAAAAATTCGCATTCCTACTATATCGAATTTAAATATTGGGATTCAAATCAAAAAATAATATCGTATTCAGTTGGTTCGGATTTTTATTATAATGTAGATATAAATCAAAAAATAATAATTGTTACCCGCAAAGGAAAATTGGGATTTGAATGGGTCAAATCAATTTTAAAATAAAATTCTCAGTTTCAAGTTTCAGCAAAAAAAATGCGGCAAATAAATTTTCTATTTACCGCATTGCTTCAAATTAATATCTGTTATAATAATTAAAATTGTTCACCTGATTCGGAGTGTCTGTCAAATTAAATGAATTAGTTTTATCATTAATAATTTTATTGTCCGCTTTTACTGAAGAATATTCCTGTTGAAATGACCAGGACTGTTTATTTAACCAGTCATACATTCTGTTGGCATCAGCAAATCTTGTTAATTTTCCATTGGCTCCTAAAAAAACCATAATAACATCCTTGCCGCAATCAAGTTTATTGGTTGTAACAAGACAATAACCTGCTTCATTAATAAAACCAGTCTTGCCTCCAAGCGTCTTTTTTCTTGGATCAAGCAACAATCTGTTAGTATTCACATAATCAATAGAGTAATACGCATTCAATGCTCTAATAGTCATGTATTTTGTTTTTACAATCTTTGAAAGAAACGGATCTTCCAGAACCTTTCTCATAATTATACTAATTTCATAGGTTGTGGAAACATTATTTTCATCATAACCTGTAGGATCGCTAAATCTTGTGCTGTGCAAATTCAAACGTTTCGCGTAATTATTCATCAATTGAACAAAATGGCTTTCAGGTAATCCTGAAACTTCAACAAGACAATGAACTGCCACATTATCAGAACCAAGCAAAGCGCTGTGCAATAAATCAATAGCAGTAAATTGCAATCCTGGTTTTAATCTTGTCTTATAATATGGTTTGAAAACATAATGAGGAATTGTATAAACTGTATTCCAATCAATTTTTAAATCTACAAGCACTAAAACTGCCATAAGTTTTGTTAATGATGCAATACTTCTTTGATCAAAAGCATTTTTAGAAAATAATACCTGGTTGTCATCAAGTGTAATGGCAAGCGCAGCAGCAGATTTTATTCCTGGTGTTTGAGGCTTAATCCTTACAACCGAAGAAGCTCTTTTTTTGATTTTTTTTGCATGAACAGGCATAGAATAAAACGAGTTATAAATCAAATTTATTATTAAAATGACAAGTATATATT
>JAGOBX010000178.1 GCA_017999075.1 Candidatus Babelota bacterium
TTATATTCCAATATGGCTTCGCTTATTCCAACAGCAAGTTTTGTTTGATAGTTTTCATTTATAAGAAGTTTTTCTTCAGTTTCATTGGACAAAAAACCAAGTTCAACAAGAACTGAAGGCATAAACGCGTCTTTTAAAACAGCAAACCGTGCTTTTTTTATTCCTCTGTTTGAAGAAACTGAATATTCAAATAATTTTTGTTGAATTATTCCGGCAAAATCTATACTTTCATTTATATGATTTATTTGAGCAAGGTCTGTTGTTATAAAATCTATGGGATTGATTTTTCTTTTTGCATATTTGTACGATTCATTAATAGTGTTTTCAAGCAATCTTGCTGTTCGTTCTGTTTCATCATCCTCTGTCAAACTGAAATGGAAAGTTTCAAAACCCAACGCGCTTTTTACTCCTGAATTACAATGTATGCTTATAAATAAATCACATTTATTTTTGTTTGCAATTTGAGGTCTTTCATCAAGAAATAAAGTTTCATCAGAAGTCCTTGTCAATAGAACAGTTATATCTTTATTGGATTTTTCAAGCGTTTCTTTTAATTTTAAAGCTACGGCAAGAGTGATATCTTTTTCAACATAACGTTTTGAATATGACACTGCTCCTGCATCAAGCCCTCCATGACCTGCATCAACAGCTATTTTTTTTATTTTAAAACCGCTTCGATTTTTTTTAATTTCCGGTAATTTTATTTGGCCGATCGACAATATTGTTTTTGCTATATCATCTTCGTATCTTACCGAATTATCCTGCTTTTTGTAGTATAAAGCGCTGTTTTCAAGTTTTATAATTGTTTTTTCAAAAAAGGATAATACTTCAAGAGGCAGATAAATTCCGCCTTCAACAAATAACATTGAATTTTCTATTTGCCGCAACCTGTTATTAACCATAGTTAAATTAGAATTCATCTGTATTTTCAGCAATGTTTGATTATCAGTAAGTTCAAGGGATAAAGTGAATGGTTCCCAGATATATTTCATATTTAAAATTCTTGTAATGTCATTTAAGTTTAAAAATTTTGTTTTGTTAAACTGAAGAGCAGGAATTTTTACTTCTGATAAATCAACTGAATTTACCATGGAATAAGAAATGTAGGTTTGAATTGCAGCATGTGAATTTGTAAAAAAAAATAGAGATATTATAAATATAGTTGATAAATATATAAAAAAAATTTGTTTAAATGAGATTTTATTCATAATTTGAGTATTTCAATTTTTTTTTCGGTTAATTTTATAATATTTTCTTTTTCAAGAGACTTTAAAACTCTGGATACTGTTTCCGGTATCGTTCCTATAAGAGATGCAAGATTTTGTTTTGTAATATTAAGTTCGAATTTATTAGATTGCAGTTCGTTGCATCTGCTTACAAAATATTTCAATAGTCTGTCGCGTACGCTTGAAAGCGCCAAATCCCCGATTTTTTGAGTAAAATCGAATATTATAACAGCCAGTTTTGATAAAATATGCATACAAATTGAGTTGTCGCTATTTAATAATTTTATAAAATCATGTTTTGGAATAAATATTATTTCGCTTTTTTCCAATGCTTGAACATTAGCTGGATAAACAGCATTTTCAAGCAATACCGCAACTTCTGCTATAGCCTCTCCCGGTCCTGCAATTTTTAATATGTATGTTTGGCCGGCATCAGATATTTTGTAAACCTTAAAAGAACCTGAGCCAACTATTATAACACCCTCTACTTTTTGTCCTTCAAAACATATAGAAGAATCTTTGTCGACTTTTTTTATAACTGAAATTTCTGATATTTTAGTTATTGCCCGGCTGTCAATTTTATTAAACATATCAGAATTTTTTATATATAAATATTTTTGCATTTTCTTATAAATATTTTAATTTCAGATATTGATTTTATTTAATTATTTTTAATAAAAAATAATTTTTTAAGTTTATTCTCCGAATAAATTTATTCCCTTCATTATATCTCTGAAAATTAGGTTGAACGCAATAGGATTTGAATTTTTAAACCTGCCGGTCAATAATTGTTTTGCATTTGAAATGAATGATTTGCCGTTTATATAATTAGATAATTTTATTTTTTGAAATTCTATAAAATCAATGTATTTTGAATCTTTGTCAGTTATTGTATTTAGAATATTATAAGCGTCTTTATAATTTCCCGATTCAATATGAGAATTGACAACCATTATTTTATAAGTGTTATTAAGTTCATTGATACCTATTATTTGCGACAATTCACAAATTTCTTTATATTTTCCCAATTTATAATAAAGATATAATAATTTTTTTCTTCCTGCATTTTTTAATTGAGTGTCAGAATCATCCAATTCATTTATAAATTCAATCAGTAATTTTTCTGAAGCTGAATAATCACGTGATTTTATAAGGCTGCTTGCTTTGTTGTAATTTGTAAAATTTTTTTGAATTGAAGGAATATTTTCAAACTTTACGGATGCATTGAATCCTATATATTTTGAGATGGAAACAGGCATATAATGATTTTTTGAAATTAACCAGAGTTCCTGATAACCCGGTAATGGATTAAGTAATGTGAATTCTCCCTTTTCATTTATATTACCTATATTATCACTTATATTAGTGGTAATAAATGATTCTGAAGCAAATTTATCCGCTGAATTTTTAAGTTTGAAGGAACCTGAAACAAAACTTGAATTATCAAAATAATTTTCAAATATGTATTTGTATAATGTGGAATTTTCTCCGTATCTGTGGATACAGAATAATTGATCTTCAGTAATTAACGGATCAATATAACTGTAACCTCCTTTCAAAAATGGAACTGTATTTTTATTATCATAAAACCATTCTAATATATTGCCGTTTTTAATTGAATAAAAAAAACCTTGAAAATTGTCGAAATATAGGTCAGGCACTTCAGAAGATGATATTGCTTTTATATAATTAACGTAAAAATTATTTATTGGCATAGAATCAATTTTTGATGAAGATAAATTTTGAGGATATGTCAACTGATATAAATAGCCGTTTTGTTTATTATATTTTTCTGAAATAGAATCTCCGGCTGAATCAAATTTGTTTATATCTGCAATGCTTTTTACTAAATTATTTTCGTTTATTCCAGTGTAAAAATTTATTTCGGCGGGTTCTGAGTTTTTTCGGAATTCATGAAAACCTGTTGTTTTTTGAGATTCGTTTGATTCTTGAGTTTTTGGCTGAAGTTGATTTTGTGAAAAAAAATTTGAATTCTGATTAGTGTTTATTTCTGAATCGGTCAACATATATATTTGAGTTTCTGAAATAGGATATATAGATTTTATAATTTTGTTTTTTACCGAATAAATAACTTTATTTTTATTTTTTATAGAACTGGATATGATTATGTTTTTATTGTCTTCTAAAAAACATAATGTGTTTCCATCAATCCAGAAAATGTTTGATAAAGAATTTTTTGTGGAATATAAAATATAACTGTTTAATCCGTTTATATCAACTATTTTTATTCTGCGTGTTGATTTATCAATGGTTTCGGTTAATGCTATTAAATTTCCTGAGGGTGAAACTTTAATTTTTTCTATAGGATACGACGAAAAATAAATATCATCGATTCTATACCCTCCGCCTCTTATAATAACTGAAGAAATTTTATATTTTTTTGCCAGTTTGGTATGTTTTAAAAAACCCGCGCAATATAAATTCTCCTGAAAATAATCAAATGATGATATATAAAAATTATTATCTGTTACAGGATATTTGAAAAAATTATTGAAATTATTATTGTGAAAAATAAAAATTTCTGATGCGTGTTTGTCATATACAAATATATATTTTTGATGAATATAAATAAGTTCAGGAATTATATTGTCATTAGAAGAAACTATTTCTGAAATAAAAGTTCCGTCAATCCTGAATTTTTCAATTGTGTAATATGTTAAAAAATAAATATTTCCGTCATAATCGCAATGTTTTTTTGCAGTATTATATTTTTCGTAATATTGAGTCCATAAATCATTTTTTATGATTTTTTCCAGAACTCCGGTTTTTGAAAACATTTTTATTACAGGAACAAAATTTTCAGGGTTTGAGTTATCAAAAAGATCTGTTTCGAGCGAGGACCAATAAAATTTTGCTCCATCTTTATCAACTCCGATGAATTTCAAATCTTCGGAATTAATGTCAGATAATTCTGTTTTATCTTGTCCGTATTGTTTTTTTACAATACCTTGCTTTATGGAATATAATTCATTATCATATCCTAAATATAACATAGGAGATTCGAGATATTCTTTTATTTTCGGAGAAATATTGAATTGTTTGATTAAATCTGCGGCAAATAAATCAGTGTAATTTGAAAAACCGGGATTGTATATTCTTATAATATCTGTTTTTCCTCCGGATAAATAAAGATTGGTTCCATCATAATAAATTTTTTCGATTCGGGACATAATATCAGGGGAATATTTTTCTTTCAATTTCTGAAGAACAGTTGTTGGTAAATATTTTTTTTTGAATTGAGTATTGCTTATAGGATAAAAATTCAGTAAATTCCCTGAAAAATCAAGTTCTCTTACTTTATCCTGAAATTTATCGTCTTTAACCAATAAAGTATTATTCCCTGATAAAGTTACGAGAATATTAAACGGTTGCGATTCTTTAAAATAATATTTATGAGCGCTGTAATCTGAAAAAGAAACATCTAATTGTTTTATTAAATCAGGAGCATATGGAAATTTATCTATTAGAACTGCGTCATTATCATATTTGTAAATTAAACCTGAAGCGTTATCGGCTATAAATACAAATTTCTCGGAATTTACAGGTTCTGCAGGTAAAACAGGATAATCATTTTTTAGTTCAGAAGCTGAGCTTGATATTTTTGCGGCAAGTTTTATTTCGTGCGCAGACAAATATTTATCTATAACATTTTGTTTAGAATATAATTCCGAATTGAAAATTGTTTGTAATAAAAATATTATAATGAATAAGCTACTTTTTTGATTCATCTATAATTTCCACCACCGTTCCATATCCGACTATAACAAAATCAAAGTTCGGCAATGTTAAATTTGAATATATTATGTTTATTACTGCATTTCCATTAAAATGTCTTGCTGCAGAAACAAAATGAGTATTCATATTTGCATAAACTTCAGAAACTCTGAAGTTTGACCATCCGCCTTTTATATTTTGCTCATTAACCTTGACTTCTACATGAGCTATGCCTTTTACCTCATAATTTTTATTGATGTTTCCCGTACTTAAAATTATTTTATTGTCTGTTTCCATGTTTTTTTATTTTTGGGTTTGTTCAATCTATTGCAAGTTCAAGGAGAGTTTCAGCCTTTTTATATTCGGCATCGCAGTTTTCAAGAACATATCCCAAATCTTCCTGTTTTAACCCTAAAACTTCCCATATTTGTTTTGATGGATCTGGTATTAAATTATCTCCTCCAGACCCGAAACGCTTTACTTTTGAGATTATGTCTGCAAAATGAACTATTGATATAAGCTTTCCTGAGTATTCGATATCATCGAAAGTTTCAGGAAATCCGTGATGATATAAAATAGTTTCAAATAAATTTTTAGGAAGACCCCATTTCATTGCAACTCTGCAACCTATAAATGAATGATCATAGCCAATCACACGTTTTTCTGATTCGCATAATGATAGATTGAATGAAGCGGATAATCTGATTATATCTTCGAATTCATTTGGAAAAAATTTATCTTCAACAACTTTTCCGATATCGTGTATAAGACCGCAGACAAATGAAACACTGATCATATTAACTAATCCAAGCCTCTGCGCAAGCATTTTTGATATTACAGCGCATCCGATTGAATGAGCCCAGAAACGTTCTCTGCTGAACAAACCTTTTTCATTTTTTAACGCGTCAAAAACAGATAATGTGAATATTATGTTTTTTATTTTATCAAAACCCAAAAGAGGAACAGCCTGATTTACAGAAGTTACTCTGTTAGATAGTCCGAAATAAGCTGAATTCACCAGTTTAAGTATTTTCATTGTTATTGACTGGTCATTTTTAATTATATCAGAAACCTTTTTGGCATCGGATTTTTCATCATTTAAAGTACTCATAAGTTGAGATACAACTATTGGTATCGTTGGTAAATCTTTTACAGCAGACAATATTTTATCAAGATTTTGCCTGTCCATTAAATGTTCATCACCCTGTATATTTCTTCTGGAGTTGTAACTCCGGCATCAACTTTTACCATAGCAACTTCTTTTAGAGTTCTATACTTTTGTTTTTTGCAGTATTCACTCATTTTATATTCGCTTTCATTATTAACAATATATTCCGACAATGTTGCATCCAGCGGCAGAATTTCTATTATGCCGGTTCTTCCTATATAACCTGTATTATAACAGAATCTGCAGCCTGTTCCATAATGGTGTTCGAGTTGCGGGTCAATATTTAATTTTGCCGCCAATCCGCCGTCTATAGTTTTCTTTTTAGAACAGTGAGGACAGATTCTTCTTAGAAGCCTTTGAGCTAAAATTCCTGTTACAGCGCTGGCAGTCAGATAATTCGCTATACCCATTTGACGTAAAGTAGAAATGGTATTCAATGAACTGTTTGCGTGGATAGTTGATAAAACAAGAGTTCCTGTCATTGCAGCGCGTATGGAAACATCTGCAGTCAAAGAATCTCTTATTTCTCCGACCATTATTACATTAGGATCCTGCCGCAGTATTGCACGTAATCCATTATAAAAAGTTACATCGCGTTGAAGATTGACTTGTATCTGATTTATATTTTTTAATTTATATTCAACAGGATCTTCAATAGTCATTATGTTTTTTGTTACAAGATTAAGCTTGTTTAAACATGCATATAAAGTTGTAGTTTTTCCGCTTCCTACAGGTCCTGTAACAAGAATTACTCCTTGAGATTTCATCAATAAATCTTCAAGTATTTCAGATTCCATCGATTCAAGCCCAAGCTGATCAATTCCAAGAGATATTTGCCTCGTATCAATAATCCTTAAAACCAGTTTCTCGCCGTGCAATGTGTAAATTGTCGATATTCTAATATCAACTGTATTTCCGTTTGATTCAGTAGTTATGTGTCCATCCTGAGG
>JAGOBX010000179.1 GCA_017999075.1 Candidatus Babelota bacterium
GTGTATATTGATGTTTACAGATCAGGAGTTAATACAAATATTAATCAAAATGATTCTGTTTTTGTTCAAACTTTTACTTATAATCCGTTGTCAGATACTAATGTTCTGGAAAACAATTTAATGCTTTCATTAAGCGGATTGGCAGGAAATAATGGTGATTCATATCAATTGATAGCACAAGCAAGAGATCAGTATGGAAATACCAATGATAATTTTGAAGTTGTTCAAAGTTCTGTAAGCAACGCAAATTCAATGGTACATCATTTTGATGTGAATTCAGGGTATGCATTAAATTCTCTTCCATTGGGAAAAGATATAATTTTTACATTGATAGCAAAAAATGTTTCTGATCAGACAATTGAAGCATTTACAGGAGAAGTTTATATTGAAGTTCAGGAAAATGAAGGGTTGATATTTGGAAGCTGGAATTCTGATAAATTTGCCGGTAAAGACAAAATCGTTGTTAATATGAAAGGCGGAGTAGGATATTTTGTAATGAATAATTCTGAAAAAGAAGACATAAATATTGGTGTGAAATTTGGAACTAATATTTCTCAGGATTTTGTATTGGGATTTGCCGCAAGTCATAAAGGTATATCAACGACATCTCAGTTTGCATTATATGCTGATAATACTGAATTTAATTCAAGAGAATTTGTTAAAGTTACTGTATTTGCACTGAATGCCGATGGTATGATAAACACTGATTATACAGGAAACCATAATGTTACCTTCAGGACAAATGAAAATATGAATGATTATTCAGTGAAAATTAATGATCAGACAGTTGAAGGAAATAACCGTACATTCAGTCTTAATTTTGTGAATGGTGAAGCAGTTGCAGTTGTTAAAAATATTTTAGGAGCATATGAAAGTTATGAAGAATTTAGTTTATCAGCAATTGGTGACGGTGCAGCTCAATCGAATTTGTTGAATTTAAAAGCTTCTAATAATCCTGTTAATGAGGTTTTAATAAATGGAGCAGAACATATGGGAGAAGCTTTAAATAAGACTAGTTATGGAAGTAGAATAAAAATCAATTTTATGACAGGTTATGGAGATTTTCAACCAATTACTTATTATAATGGAATAGTTTACGCATCAGTTGTAGAAGATCCGAATAATAATAACAGCGTTCGTATTGCTGATCGTGAAATAAAAATTTCTAACGGTATTGGAAACTTGATTATTGATAATGTTGATAAAGAAATGGTGCGTATTAAACTTGAAAGGCAAATTGACGGTATTATTGCTTTGAATAAAGAATTTTATGTAACTTTTGCTTCTGTTGATGTAATACCTCCAAAACTTGTTAATGCTTATGCAGAAAATCCTTATTTGATACATCTTGTTTTCAGTGAACCTCTTGATCCTGTTAATGTGTTTAAAACAAGCAATTACAGGGGAATAGGACCTAGGATACATACTGTATGTTATTATTCTGATGAAGTAACTTTACATTTAGCTACTCCATTGACTTTGAATAAAAATATAACTATTCAAATCAATAATGATGGCGCAGACGGAATCAAAGATAAAGCTGGAAACTATTTAACGGATAACAGTAAATCTTTTGCTACTCCTGGAGTTGATCTTATAGGAAACAGAGCGAGTGATGAATATTTTGCTGTTGAATTACCTGCAAATTTTGTAGCAAAACAAAGTGTCAATACTACTTTTAGAGTTGTTGTAAAACATATGAATGCTTGCGGGTTCTTAAGTGGAAAGAATACCATAAATGCAAAACATAAAATTTCTAATGCTAAGGTTAGTTATGAAGGAGTATCAGGAGTTACAGGACCGTCGACCATAGAGTTTACTGATGGTAAAGCTGAATTTAATGTAACGGTTCCGGCTAATCCTTCAACAGGAGATATTATAATAAGGATTGACGACAGCGTGATTCGCGGTGGAGGAAAAACAAATATTAATAACGTGCTTCCGTAAAAAAATTGCAATATTTGTTTTTTGAAATTTTAAAGATTGTATAACCGAAAACTTTTGTTTCCGGTTATACAATCAGATATTTAAAAATTAATAAGAAAATTTAAAACCTAAATTTTCGATTTTTCTATAATTATATTAAAAAAAGCCCGGAAATATTATGTTTTTGAAAAAAATATAGCTCTAAATCCAAATTATAATTATGAATTTTATTGTTTTGTCTGTATTTTCAAGCTTTTTACTCATAGTTACAAATATATAAGGAAATTTAGATTATAAACTTCTGGCAATTAATATTTTGTTCAAGAGTTTTTTTTAACAGTTTAACTATTAAAAAAAATATTAATCAATTAAAACCAAATCCATTATCAGTGAAAACTTAATTTTAAACCTATTTCGGTCCCAGTTATTTTGTATAAAAAATTCAATAATTTTTTTATTCTAAAATAAATATATAAAATTTAGAATTATTTTATTTTTATTAATTTCAGGAATGAAATATTAAATTTAATATTTTTTATATAACTTATTGATAATAAGTTTTTTACAATATTTATAAAACACCAAATTGTTCTATTTTTATTGACAATAAAAGGAAAATATGATATAATATAATTAACAATTAAATTATTTAATTTTATTAAAAAAAGTGAGGTAAATATGTTTAAAAAAAAAAATAGCTATTTAATTATTATTCTTTTATTTTTTCTAATAATTCCTAATAATTTTTTATATTCTTTTCAATCCAACAGTACATTACTCATGAAAGAAGTTCAACAAATAAAATATCGGCCTTTAGCTGGAGTTGAAGAAAAAGAAGATAAAGTTTATCCTTCTGGCTCAAATGCTGTAGGTTCTCCGTCAACGTCAGGGAGAACAGGAGGATTATCTGCAGGAGTAGGTATTGCGGCAGTAACTATAAAAAATTCTGAATATAGAGCATATATGATGCCGGTATCAGTTTCATATGGAATTAGCAAGACAAATGATTTATCGTTTTCTTTACCTGTTGCATATAATGAAATTCCTTCTGCGAAAAACACAAAAGGTTTAGGTGATTTATCATTAAATATAAACAACAATTTTTTGAATCAAGATGATTTTGGATTCGGTCTTGGATTTGGGTTGGGTTTGACATTTCCTACAGGGAAAAATGACATATCAGGAGAAGATAATGAACTTGATATTAATTTTAACGCGAAAGCTGAAAAAAAAATAGGCAGTAATTCTTTTAATTTGAGTTTCGGATATACATACAATGATTGCGCTGATTTTTCTTCTGGTGATTACAGCAAATTCAGTTATGGAGTATCTTATTCGCGCGGATTGAGCAATAAATTTTCATGTTCACTTGAATTGAATGTTCCTGATATATTTGCTAAAGATAATAATTTCACTCAAATATTATTTTTAGGGAACAGATATAGCATAAGTAATAAGATGAGTGCCACAGTATTAGCCGGTAAAAATATCGGGGATTCATCACTTAATAAAATATTTATAGGCAGTATGTCTTACAGTTTCTGAAGTTAGAAAATTTTAAAGCAGGAGTTGTGTAATGATAAAAAAATATGGAATAAGACTGAATGTGTTTATTTTCACTTTTGTTTTTATGTTTGTTTTGACATTAAATGCAGATGATTTGATAAAAGTTGAAGTTGATTATGTTGAGGGTATTGCTCATATGAGAAGTGCAGGAACGAATTACTGGGAAACTATAAAACCAGGAATGCTAATTATGCAAGGCGCAGATATCCGTACTGGAAACGGGGGAGTAGTGGATTTAAAATTTGATGAAAAGACTTATGTCCGCGTAGGGGAAAATACAACAACAAAAGTAGAACAGGCGGAACAAAGTGAATATGAAGTTAAAAAATTATTTTTCAGCAAGAAACAACCTCAAAAAAAAATATCGTTAAATATGGAAAAAGGAAGCTTGTTGTCTAAAGTAGGAAAATTATCCTCGCAATCCTCATTTAATATAAAAACTCCGACTTCTGTCTGCGGCGTGCGTGGAACATTATTCAGCGCTTCTCATAATTATCAGACATCTGTTAAAGTTTTGAATGGAATTGTTGTTGTAAGCAATATTTCAATTCCTGGTGTGCAGGCTGTTGTAATGCCTGGTCAAAGCACGAGTGTTGCACCAGGGGAAGTTCCTGAACCTCCCCGTCAGATGACTCCTTCAGAAGTTGGAGAAGTAAGAGGGCTGCTTGAAGGCTCCAGTGCAACAGCAGCACCAATGAATGAATCAGCAGCTCCTGGCGGCAGTCAGAATTCAGGCAGAACTGAAAGAACTGCTTCTGTTTCTGAAATAAAATCCGAAGTGGCTGCACCTGTAGTTGAACCTATACGGCCTCCGGATTCTATATTAAATTCTACAACTACAGCTATAATAGAAAATGTAGTTAATACAGTGACAAAACCGAATGTAATTGAAAAATCGAAACTTCAAATAAATGTTAATCTAAAGTAATTAGGAGGCTGTTGATAATGAAAAATTGCATAAAATATATATTTTTTATTTTTCTTGTATTTTATTTGAGCGGTTGCGGTAAATCGGGAGGCAATTCCGGATTAAATGTCGGTGTTAACCGAGCTCCATCTATACAGTTTAGTTATGGATGCGAATATACTATTGAACTGATAATTTCAGGAGCAGTAAGCAGTACACAGAGTGATACATTTTTATATTCTGATACTTACGTTAAAAATTATCCTTTATTTGAGTTTGATGCTGAAGGAGCTGTGACAATACGAGTTAATATTTTATTTGATACTACGCTTATAGCTTCAGGTTCTGCATCAGCAGTGCTTGTAAGAGGATCTACTGCAGAAGTTAATCTTGTAATTGACAAAACAGGGTCTCAGGCGATAGCCGAAGAAGCGTTATGCGCTTTGCAGTCAGGAAATTGGCTGGCTGCTCGAGATTCATACGCTCTTGCTGTAAGCATGAATCCTGCAAATTATGATGCTCACCTAGGGTATGTTGCAACAAATCTCGGACTGCTTGTTGATACTGATTCTATTCAATCTCTTTTGAAAGATATCTGGGATGTTTATGGAACAGAATTGAAAATTAATCCTCTTGATCCTGATGATACAGTGCCGTCAAGCAGAGATTATCTTGATACAAACCAATATACATCGTATATTCCATATGCTATTAAATATTCGCAAAGTATAATTAAAAAAGCGAGCAAAGGGGAAATTAATTCTTCAAGATTACAAAATATATTGTTAAATACCATTCTTCCTGAAATTAATGGTTCCATTAATTCTATAGATATTATTATTCAAAATAATCCTTATTATCAATTCAACATCACATATGCGATGACGCCGGATCCATATGATCATTCCCGTGACAACAAGTATACATATTCTGTACTTTATCAGATAGACAGACCGTCACTGGAAGCTTTAAAAGCTATATTATCTGCATTGAAAGGCACAATTTATTACGTTTGTTCATATGATTTCGATATGGATGATTATTCGGATACTAATTTTAAAAGTATTACGACAAGGTCAGCGTTGACAAGCAGGTATCCGTATCTGGGAACATTGAAAACCACAAATTATATATCCGATTTCAGGCAGTCAATTATCAGTGCATTGGAAAGTGCTAAAAATGCTTTGCTTCTTGCAAAAGAAATAAGAGATGCAGGCGGGGCAATACCTGAAAAACTTTATGATGTTACGGATTTAACTGTTCAGGAATTTAATGATGCGGTTGAAGCTATAGACACAGGGTTATATTATGTGAGAGATGCAAATGCATTAACAGGAAATTCGCGCATAGACATTGATTTTAATGGAGTTTACGAAACAGCATATCCTAATAATTTTTTCAGCAGTCCTATACAGGATATGAAAGTTTTGATGCCTGACGTATTTGATACAGATATTCAATCTACATTCTCATTTGCAAAAAGTGATTTGAATTTTATATTTTCTGATTTGAGTGATGAGGCATTCAATAAATTTAAACGCAATATAAATATAAAAAGAATCCATGATTATTTTAATGTATCTTTTTCAAAAGACTATGATAATGACGGTATTGCAGATTTAAGCGTAAACAGTACTTCAGGATTAATAATATCAGCTGCTCAAAATAAAAAAATAATAGAAATAGATGGGAAAATACCGGTTACAGTAGATGTTATTAATATTAATTCCGGCGAACAATCGTTAAGTGTAAACACATCCAATGATCCGTCGTACGGAGGAATGAAAGGAAATATAAGACTATTTGGTTTTCAAACATCAACCGGGTTATATGGTATAGCCAGGATTTTTTATAATATAAACACATCTTATTATTATTATAATTGGTTTGTGAGTGATGTTTATATAAATATGACTGGAGAAAACCAGTTCTGGAATTACAGTCGTCAGCAGCAGTTCACAGTTTATGGAAGAAATGATATGGCTGATTACGCAGTATATAGCGATACCAACATGAGTTTATTAAGAAAAGGCAAGGCTACTCCTTCGGAACTCGGATGGAATATTATAGGGACGTATACTGTTGCTTCTGATTCAACTGAAGTTATAGTGAATTCTGAAATTGCATATAAGAATTTTTTGATAGTTACTACTAAAGACAGTTATGTGATTTTGAGTCCTGAAATACAGATGACATATTATAATAGCTGGTCAAATGGAGGTTTTGTTCTTGCAGGAGGTTGTAATGAAGAGTCATCAATGTTATATGAAATTTTTGACGCTGAATATTTAGTGAATGATAACAGTAACTACAACCATTATTTTTCAGGGATACCATATTCATATTATAAAAGAAATGGTTTTTTTGAAAAAGGAGAAATTTATGGATTGTATTCTATAAGCAATGGTTCAAGTTCGAGCAATTCAATTACTATAAAACTTTTAAAGGAAAACCGCGGTATATAAAATTCGTTATATTAAAAAAAATAGGCGCGACAATTTATAATATAAAAATATAAACACTGTTGCGTCTATTTTTTTTGTTAAAAATATAAATTATATTTTGAACAAAAATTTACTTATAGTTTATCAATATATAAAATTTATAAAATTGGATAAGAACCATTTGAAAAAAGTTCTATTTTTTTTGCTTAGTATAGTAT
>JAGOBX010000180.1 GCA_017999075.1 Candidatus Babelota bacterium
TTATATTTCCGTCTTTTACAAGATACATCCATTGACTTGATGTCGAAATATAAAGCTTGTTATCTTTAAGTACTAATCCATTAATAATATTGATTTTATTTGAAACATTTATTTTGTCTATATATTGCCCTGTTATTGAATATTGGTAAATTTAATTTTCAATGTTTAACGCATATACAAAATTTTGAGTTTCATCAACAATAAAATTCAGAAATGTTTCCGCAGGAAGAACTATGGGCAATGATACTAAAACTGAATCGTTTTCATCAAATCTTTTGATCTTTTTATTTATAGAATCAAGTATAAAAATTTTACCTGAATTAGTTATAAAAAAATCAGAGGGCCCATAATTTTTATCAAATGATTTCCTGAAACCCACACTGGTTTCATTTTCTCCCCATTCAGCACTAAACAATTCTGAAAAAGTAAAATTTATACTTGCACAAACAGGAGAGCTTTGAATTATTATTAATACTAATAGCGCATTAATTAGTTTTAAAAACCTTTGAAACTTTATTTTTTGCACTATGCCAAATAATACATATAATTTTTTAGAATATATAAACTAAATTGTATCCTTAATATATAAAAAAATCAATTAGTTTGTTATTATTTTTCAAAAAATAAATAATTAAATAAGTTTCGTATAATTTCAAATAATCCTTGAATTTTTTAGTGTAAAAAGTAAACTTTATTAAATTATAAAATAGTTTTTTTGAAAAGTGTGTTAATATATAATATTAAACTGAACCTAAATTAATTTAATAATTTTAACAGCGGTTTGGGATTTGATAATTCAAAATGTAATTATTCACTAAAGTTATGTCTAAAATTGTATCAGTTCATTCTTTTCGCGGAGGTACAGGCAAATCAAATACTACAGCTAATATTGCAGCCATATTAGCTCAAAACAACTATAGGATTGGTGTAATTGACACTGATATACAATCACCTGGAATTCATATTATTTTCGGTTTAAACGATAGCAGAATAAAATTTTCATTAAACGATTTTTTATGGGGAAAATGCGGAATTGAACAGGCTGCATATGAAGTTTCTGAGAATTTAGACATTAATTCAAGCGGAAAACTTTTTTTAATACCTTCAAGCTTTAAAACCGGAGACATCGCAAGAATGCTTCATGAAGGATATGATGTAAATCTGCTGAATGAAGGGTTTCAAAATTTAATAAAAGCCTTAACTCTTGATTTTCTTTTAATTGACACGCATCCAGGACTAAACGAAGAAACATTGTTATCAATAGCATTATCAGACTTTCTATTAATAATTTTAAGACCTGATAATCAGGATTATCAGGGAACCGGAATAACAGTAGAAGTCGCACGCCAGCTTGAAACTCCAAGAATGCAACTTTTAATAAATAAAACCCCATCTTTTTTTTCAGAAAATGAAATTATAAAAAAAGTTGAATCAACTTATAATTGCCCGGTTGCAGGAATAATTCCGCATTCTGATGATTTAATGGCATTGGCAAGCGGAGGAATATTTTCATTAAAATATCCCCAACATAAAATCACGCAGATTTATAAAAAAATTGCTGAAATAATAATAAAAAATAATGTTGAATAAAAAAAAAATTTTTTTATACACTATCACAGCAGGATTTATTTACGGAATTTTTAATTATATTTCAGGAAAAATAAATCTTCCGGGATGCGCATTTATCGAGTTAAGACCGCAAGTAGCTCTGCCGATGTTTATCGGAGCATATTTAGGTCCTCTGCCTGGTTTTATAACAGGTCTAATCGGAGACAGAATAGGTTATGCTTTTCAAGGTTTAAATATATATTATGCTTGGAACTGGAGTATCGGTAATGGTTTTATAGGTATGTTTCCAGGAGTTTTAAAATGGTTTAAAATCAAAGAAATAAAATCCATACAGGATTATTCCATACTATTAATTTTAATTGTAAGTGCAAGTTTTTTCCCTATTGTTTTTGCAAGCGTTATTGATATTATTGTAAAAAATCTGGGTTTTATAAAAATCATTTATACCTTAATACTGCCTGCTTTTATTACTGACGCTGTATTCGGTCTTATTATCGTGCCGTTAATGCTTATGACTGTTAATAGAATACGATTCACTATAGGAATAAGAAATATGCTTATGGTAACATATCTTCTTCTTTTCTCAGTTTTAACAACATATTCTGTCAGCGCAATTTCAATGTGGAATAATACCGGACAAAAAGCTTTTATGTATAATGATATTTATAATATAGGAATTTTGTCTTTAATTATTTTATTAACAGGCCTCTCAATTTCAGTCATAATCGTAAAAAAAATAATATCACCGGTAATGTATCTTACAAAATCAGCAAAAGAAATTGCAGAAGGCAATTATAATAATATTTCTTATTCTAATATAAAAATAAATCCTTCTGACGAGCTGAGTTGTCTCACTGCTACATTTAATAAAATGGCAAATGAAATATATATGAGAGAAGAACAATTAAAAAAAGAAGTACGGGAACTAAAAATTGAAATAGACAAAAACAAACAAAATACAGAAGTTTCAAAAATTGTTGATACTGATTATTTCCGTGATTTAAAAAATAAAGTCAAAGTATTAAGGGGGAAAAATGATTGAACGTCCTCAACCTAAATTAACGGGCATTTTAAATAAATTAATTAAAAACCAGGTTCATGACACAGAGCATTCAAATGATTTCTTCAAAGACTCAAATTCTAAAATTATCTCTCTCGGGGTCCCTTTAATTAAATGCGACAATGGTAATTTCTGCGTTGACATCAGTAAAATTGATTTTTTTTCAGGAATTCCAGAATTAACCAGAACGCTTTTAAGCAGATTCAATGAAGAGTATCAAAAAAATAAGTTCGACATAATAATACGCCAGCCTGTAAACTCAGAAGTCAATCCAGAATTATTTAAGCTCGGAATAACTAACATCAGCATAACTGCAAGAAGTAAAACAGCAAAAGAGCTGTTTGTTAACTCAAATATTTTTCAGAATCATTTACTAAATATCTTTTATGCATTACAAACATCAAAATGGGGAGGAGTCTTATTCCCCGATTATTACAGCCGCCGTAATTCCAGTGTAGAAAACTTTTTAAAAAAAAATGAAAATTCCGATTTTTCTTCAAATACAGAAATCCCTGCATTACTTTATCATTTTTATATTGATGGATATAATAGTCAGCAAGAAAAAAAATATATTATATTAACAGAATTTGATTATACTGATAAATTTTTAAGTTTGACAATAGAAAATTCATTCGATTCACGGCTGAATCTGAAAAGAATATCTCATCGAACTATGGACAGCGATTACAGTCAATCGTCTTTTATAGACATTGATAAAATCAGCAATCAAATCTACAAGGCGGTTTATCTTGAAGCTCAAAATCAAAAAAATGAATATTTCGAAACTCCGTTTATTCAGCCGGAATTATTTAATTTGTTAATTTCTTCCGGAATGCAAATCTTGTCTCTCATTAAATTCAGATGGAATATTGAAACTTCCTCAAAAATAATTCTTGAACCTAAAAATAATTTTATAATTTTATTAGCAAAAATAATACGCCTGCTCCACGATCCTGATATAATTAAAATTTTATATTCAAACAATCTTATTGAAGTGTCAGCAAATGGAAATAAAATTTACTTTGATGTCTCCAGAGGAGGGACCTGTTTAAATATATGTTTTGAAGAAGAGCGTCCTAAAACATCTGCATCTTCTTTTTTGGATAAAATGCCTGCATTAAAAAAAACCGTAATTAATTCAAATATATCTATTGAAAATTTCCGAATTCTTCTTATACATCACTCAACTTCCGAAATATTAGGATTTATTAACGCGCTTAAAGAATTAAAATGCGGAGCGGTTTCAACACTTTTTATTAAATATAAAGGAGTTATGCCAGATAATTATATTGATGTACTGTTTTCTTTTCCTGATGAAATTTTTAAATTTTATTCTCTCCAGAGAATCGAATCTTTCAATTCTGTTGAAGTAAAGTATGTTTTATCAAATCAATATTCTCCAATAAAAGAATTTAATCAATTAAACAATCAGCTCCTCAACGAAAAACCCGATTTTTTCAAAGCAATGATAATGACAGCAGCACATATATTTTTCAGAGAACTTATAATTGCTAAAGCTAATAACCAAAAACTTTTAATTATTGAAGACGGAGGATATCTTGCACCTTTATTAAATCAATATTGCCTTGAAAATAAAAAATTAAATGAATCTATTGAATTATTAGGAGTAAAAAATTTTTTCTTGTTTAAAGATATCTCTAATTATTGTTCAGAATCCAATAATACTCTTCTCTATGAATTTCTCGAACATCATAATTATTGCGGCAGTATTGAACATACAAGAAACGGTTTTGATAATCTCCAAAAAATCAACAATACTTTCAATAAACTTTCATTTCCGGCTCTGTCTATTGCAGTTTCAAAATTAAAAAACACCGAAGAAGCCCGTGAATGCGCATCTGCCATACTTAATGCATTTGAAACTATTCTGCATAGTTCAGGTTTAATTCTATCAGCAAGAAACATAGCTGTTTTAGGATGCCGAGGAAACATAGGCAGAAATCTGTTTCTTCAATTATCGCACCGTAAAACAAAAGGAATTCTGGCAGGTATAGACATATCCGTCGATCCTGATGAATTTTCTTTTTTAGATTCAGGAACCGAATTACGCATTGCTGAAAGAAATTCTTTAGATGTTCTGGAAGATGAGTTGTTTAATAATATTGACACTTTTATTGGAGTAACCAGTAAGTCAATAATCAAAAAAAATCATATAGAAAAACTTTTATTAACAGGTTCTAAACCAATTTTATTTTTTATAAGCGGTTCAACAAAAACATTAGAATTTGAAGACTTATCAGATTGGATTCAAACACTTCAGAACTCTCAAAATCAAAATATAGGAGATATGAAAGTAAAAATTAATATTACTCATATTAAGGATCCTCAAACAGGCCTGATTCAAGGAAATAGGGTAAGAATTATTTTTGATAAAAAAACCGAATGCGGACTGGATTACAAAGATCTTTATTTATTAGGAGATTTAATGCCTCTTAATTTTCTTTATTACGGAGTACCTACTGAAACAATGGATTTAATTTTTGATCAATTACTCAAATTAACACTTGGATTTATTAACAAAATAAATACAGATAACAAATTACCTATTAAATTACTGGCTATTGACAGAGATATTGATGAAAATGCCGATTTACTGTAGTAAAAAAAAATGTTGCCAAATGGCAGTTATGCCATTTGGCAACATTCCCATAGCATATTATAATGTTTTTAAAAAATCTTTAATCCAAATCTTTTCAGCCTTAAATAATGCTATAGGACGCGTTGCAAGTCCTAATTTATTGACAGGACATTTTTCTTTTTTTAAATAATCGATCAAATTGCCATAGCCTGTTATAAGTTCATCAAGTTTTTTTTCGTATTCTTTAAGGCATTCTTCACTTTCTTTTTTATTCAAAACATTATAATTTGCTATTGCTAAATCAATGCGCCAAGTCAATTTTTCAGGTTCAGACAGAATTTCTTTAATCTTTTCCTTTAATCTTTTTTTCCCTTCACCGGTAATTTTATAAATTTTTTGAGTGACATTTTTTTTCGTTAACTTAATCTCGCTCTTTATCATTTTTTCTTTTTCCATTTTATTCAGCAATTTATAAATTGAAGACTGTGAAATTTCCGTCCAGTAATTCATGCTTCTCTGATAAATCTCCTGTTCAATCTGATAAGCGTGCATGGATCTTTCATTCAATAATCCGAGAAGAGCAGTTTCCTTGTTTGAAATAATATTTTTTTTCATTTTTATATTCCTCCTTTATAATATTGTATTAAAACTATATTGTCATGATACAATATAAAATATCTTTGTCAAGTTTTTTTATTAATAAAAATATTAAAAATTTTTGTTGTAAATTTTATCGGAAAAATTAAAATTATTCTTTTTAATAATAAATTTGAAATATAAAAATATTAAAAATACGGATAATACAAAATATATTATAAGAGGTGGGCATTTTGGAAAATTCAATTGAATATAATTTCGAACAAATAGAAAAAAAATGGCAGAAAAAATGGGAAGAATCCGGATTGTTTAAAGTTAATCTTAGCGATTCATCAAAACCTAAATATTATTGCCTCACAATGTTTCCTTATCCTTCTGGAACTCTTCATGTCGGTCACGGCAGAAATTATATTTTAGGAGACGCTGTTGTCCGTTATATGATTATGAACGGATATAATGTTCTGTCACCTATGGGTTGGGATTCTTTCGGACTTCCTGCAGAAAATGCAGCCATTAAAGCTAATATAAGCCCTGTTGAATATACAATGGGCAATATTTCCAAAATGAAAGAACAATTTTCAAGATGGGGGATTGGTTATGACTGGTCAAGAGAAATAGCAACATGCACTCCTGATTATTACAAATGGACTCAATGGGTATTTTTAAAATTATATGAAAAAGGGCTTGCTTATAAAAAAGAAGCTCCTGTAAACTGGTGCCCTTCCTGTAATACCACGCTCGCAAACGAAGAAGTAGTTGACGGTGGATGCGAACGATGCGGAACCGAAGTCGAAAAAAAAGATTTGAAACAATGGTTTTTTAAAATCACAGAATATGCTCAGAAACTTCTTGACGATCTTAATTTATTGACTGAATGGCCTGAAAAAGTGGTTACAATGCAGAGAAACTGGATAGGAAGATCTGAAGGTGCCATAGTAAATTTTAAATTAAGCGAAACCGGAGAAATTCTTCCATGTTACACAACAAGGCCTGACACTTTGTTCGGAGTTACTTTCATGTCAATTGCCCCAGAACATCCTGTAATTTCAAAATTGATAGTAAATAACGATAAAAAAGATGAAATTTTAAAATTTATTGAAGAAGTAAAAAAACAAAGTTTCATCGACAGAACTTCAGACACTGCTGAAAAAAAAGGAGTATTTACTGGGAAATATGGTATAAATCCTTTAAACAACGAAAAAGTTCCTCTTTGGATAGCAAA
>JAGOBX010000181.1 GCA_017999075.1 Candidatus Babelota bacterium
CTTTGTCAAGGTAAGAATAATATGAATTTGGAGATGTTTCAATTAGCTGTTCATTCATCTTATTCGAATATTGGATTATCCGTTTATTAAGATATATATTGATTTTATTTATTAGCTCATTTGAATCAAATGGTTTTAAAAGATAATCATCAGCTCCGGATTCCATTATTTTCAAAGGCCCGCCTTTTGCTGTTATTACTAAAATTGTAACGTTTTCGGTGAGTTTGTTGTTTTTTAATGAATCAATGATTTCATATCCGTCTTTTTCGCTGTCCGGAAGCATTATATCTATAATTGCAAGGCATATTTTTTGTTCTATTATTATTTTATGTATATCAGGAGTTGATTTTGTTAACCAGACTAATTCAATGTTTTTATCTGCAAGAAGATCTTTTATAAAATTGAAAATTTCAGCATCGTCTTCTATTATCAGAATATTCCGTTTTGCCAGACAGGCATTTGTAATGATTTCAATTCCGAATTCATTGCTTGCAGTAAAAGCAGTTATTGTATTGTTTAATATTTTGATTAATTCTATGGAATCATTGGTTATTTCTGGATAATTTATGGTGGCAGCATTTGCAATTACTGATATTTCTTTTTTTGAATCTTCCGGCAATACATAAATATAATATTTTATTTTTTCTATTATTCTTGACATTGCTATACGTGAATTGAAATCATCCGTTTCAGGAAGCAGGATAATAAACTTGTCAAATGAATATCTTGCAAGATAATCGACTTCACGTAAAGATTTCTTTATTAAGAATGCAAGTTCTGCCATTATTAAATCACAGTAATACCAACCGATTTCATTTTTTAAATCAGAAAGATTTTTTATATGAATGATTGAAACAGACATTGTGCGTTTATACCTTAAACATTTTAATGTTTCTTCATTAAATCTTCTGTAAAAGCTTTTGTAATTAGGTATTCCAGTAACGCGATCGATTTGAACATTATTTTTTAACTGAGAGTTTTTAAGAATGGCGAGTTTTATACGGCTGACAAGTTCTGATTTATTTACGGGTTTGTAAATAAAATCTGAGCTGTCGTCAATAAAACTTACAGGAAATTTGTTTATTTTTTCCGGTTCGATTACATAAATAACCGGAATCATGTATGATTTTGTAAATATTTGAAGCTCAAAATAAAAGTTATTTAAAAGATCATCATCTATATATTCTGTGACAATTATATCTGCAAGTTCATCTATGTATTGAGTAATAGTTAAATCTTCGACAATTTTAAATTTATATACCAAATTTTCCGACAATGTTTCGCTGATAATATCTTTTTCAGTTAGATTTGATTTGTTATACGGATTTAAATAAAGAATAGTTGTCATAAGTATAAAGTTAATTTATTTTTAAACTAAAATTGTCATATTTTATAGATTTAAGAATAAATAATTATTTTTAAATTGTCAATAAAAAAATTTCTAAGGTGAATTGCAATTAAAACTTGACAAAATGTAACTGTTGTAGTATATTAAAATCAGGGATAGATAATAAAAATCGGATTCAGATTTAATTATCTGAGCGGTTTTGCCGCCTAAAGCGGCGCATAATATCTATCCCTTTTTTTTGTAAATTATAATTCTGAATTTCTGCAAGAATTTATAAAAGATTATTGTTTATCCAATCCTGATCAATTTCATAAATTTCCGGCGAATAATGATACGCTATTATATTATTTTTTATATCAAATTTTTGTTTTATATTATTAGGTAAAAACAATTTAATTATTCCATTTAAAGTATTTGCTGTTTTAAAAAAAAATGGATTTAAAAACAATGGAGCTTTCAAATTCATATTTTGGGCAATTTCTGCATATAACGATTTTACAGATATATTTTTTTTATCAGCAACAATTTTAACGATTGTGTTTGCGTCATTTTTTAATGCCGTATTATTAAATGCCAGCCCTAAAATTAAATTAATAACAAGATCTGAATGAGCTATATGCCACACACAGTTTTTTTCTGACACCACAATTCTGTATTTCAATGATTGCATTCTTTTTTTTATAGTGCCGAAATATTTATCATCATCGTAAAGGTATGCGGATCTTAGTATGATTTTATTTATGTCCTTATAAGACATAATTATTTTTTCTGCTTCAATTTTTGATTTTCCGTATTCATCTTTAGCTGAATAATTAAAATCATTTTTGTATATCTTCTTTTTAGAATTTAGTTTTTTACCATTTAAAACTGAAACAGAACTGAGATATATTAACTTAGGAATATTGTTTGACTTTACAATTTCACATACATGTTCTGAACCTTCAATGTTTGTTTTATAAAGCTGTTCAATATCGTCATTTTTATTGTATGAAGCCAGATGTATCATAACATTTATAGTAATATTTTGAGGAATGGAGAAATTATTAATTTCTCCTGATATAAATATGATATTTTCATGTTTTCTCCAGTATTCAGGAATTTTTTCAGGGGATCTTATAAGCAAAAATAATTTACACGATTTATTTTTAGTGAAATATTCTATGAATTTATCTATTAATTTTTTACCTAAATATCCGGTAGAACCGGTTATAAAAATGTTCATAATATAAAATGTTTTATATTAGTGTATGGAAAAAATCAATATTGAAATTGTTGCTTTTTTATTATTTAAGTTGTAAAATTTTTTTGAATAAAATTATTTATTTAAGGATTAAAATTTGTGAAAATAAAAGTTTGTCTTGGCACATGCTGCCATTTGCTTGGAAATTATGAAATAATTGAAGTACTTGAGAAAACAGCAAAAAATAATATAAATATTGAATTTTCAGGTGCTACCTGTTTAAACCATTGCCGGGATTCAGAGTTAAAACCTCCTTTTGTTGAAATAGATGGAGAAATAATTCAAAATGTTAAAGTTGAGGATGTTTTAAATTATATAAAATCAAGGGAACTCTCGCAGCAGTAAATTTTTTTATCAATAAAATTAGAAAAAAATATTAGTTATATTATTATATTATATAGCCTGATAGTTTTGAAATAGGGAAAAAATATGTTTTATTTTACAGAAATTACAGTAATAAAACGCAGAATACTGAGTTTGTTATGCGAATATTTATTTAACAATGAATATGATAAAATACGGGAAATACCATATATAATCAGTAGTTATAAAGATAAACCTTATAGATGCTGCGTATATCATGATAGAGCTATCACATCAGATAGAATTAAAATTCTGTTGGGACTTGATGAAAATAAATTTAGAAATGTAAGCTGGAATGACTGCCTCCAATCATCAATAGCTTCAAAAAATAAAATGCCGTTCATTTATGTTATGACTGAGGCTTGTCATGAATGCCCTCAGAAACGGTATTATATCACTGAAGCGTGTCAGCATTGTGTAGCTCATCCGTGTAAAATGAATTGTCCTAAAAACGCTATTGAGATACTTTCTAATCGGGCTGTTATTAATGAAGATTTATGCGTTGAATGCAGTTTATGCAGTAAGCTTTGCCCATATCATGCTATAATTGAAGTCAGCAGGCCATGTGAAAATTCCTGCCCTGTGAATGCAATAAAAACTAATGAATGCGGGATTGCTGAAATTGACGAATCAAAATGTATTCTGTGCGGAAGATGTATGTTAAGCTGTCCTTTTGGCGCTATAGTTGAAAAAAGTTATGTGAAAGATTTTATATTAGATATAAAAAATGGAATAAAAATAAATGCAGTTATAGCTCCTTCAATAGTTGGGCAGTTTTCTCCTAAAGCAAATTTAGAACAGATTATTACTGCTTTAAAAAAATGCGGATTACATGAAGTAGTTGAAGCTGCAGAAGGAGCAGATGCTGCCGGTGATTTGGAAAGTTCTGAAATTCTTCAAATGGATAAACATAATAAAAAATTTCTTACTTCATCTTGTTGCCCTTCTTTTGTGAATTGTTTGAAAATGCATTATCCTGCTTTAGTTCAAAATATTTCTTCAACTTTGTCTCCGATGCTGATAACTGCGGCAAAATTAAAAACCAAATTTCCTGAATATAAAACTGTTTTTATTGGTCCATGCATTTCAAAAAAAAAGGAAGCAGAAGAACATAACGAACCATTGATAGATTACGTATTGACTTTTGAAGAAATTGCCTGCATATTTGCAGCCAAAAAGATTGATGTTTCGTCTCTTGATAAAACAGAGATTCTAAATCCGGCAACGAAGTATGGCAGAGGATTTGGAGTTTCCGGAGGAGTTATTCAAGCAATAAAATATTTTTTGTTGAAAAAAAACAGCGTATTTAATTTCAATGCAAAACTCATAAATGGAATTAATAAAGAAACCTTAAAAATTCTTAAAGGTGCTGCATTCGGTAAAACGGATTTTAATTTTATAGAAGGAATGTGCTGTGAAGACGGATGCATAGGAGGACCGGGCATAGTGACGAAACCTCAATTGTCGAAGAAAATATTGAATGAACTGCTGTCAAATTCAGATGATGAAATTAAGATTTAGTAATAGATTATAAAAAATATGAATTTAACGGATAAAAAAGAAAGTTTATATTTATGTGTTGGTTCTGCCTGTCATCATAAAGGCGCGTATTATGTTTTACCGAAATTGACTGAATTGTTAAGTAAAAACGGATTTGGAAATAAAATAGAATTGAAAGGTTCATTTTGTCTTGGACCATGCACAGACGGAATAGTTGTAAAGTTTAGAGATAATATGATATTGAAAATTACTCCGGAAAATATTGAACAGAAGTTTTTAGATGAAATAATTCCATTGTTAGATTAAAATAAACAGTTTAAAATTTTGAATTGACTGTGATTTATTTAAAATATTTTTAATTAAAATTCTTGAAAGGTAAAAAAATGGAGAAACTTCATAAAACGTTATGGGAACTTTTATGGGATTATGATCCCAATGGACTTATAGTTGCAGACAGCAGCACTTTTAAAATAAAAATAGTTAATCCTTCGTTTTGCAGAATGTTCAGTCAAACCAGAGAAAATATTATTGGTAAAAATATTTCTGAAATACTTAATAATGAATCTGATTTTAAAAAAGTATGTATAGAAAATATTGTTATCCATGGCAAAGAAGCCAATTATCCTGAGTTAAAATTATATGTCAAACAATTGATTTTTAAAATTCCTGATGAAAATATTGTGGCGTGTATAATGGTGGATATTTCTGCTGAATACGCTCACAATCTTGATATGATGAGGTTAAAAGAAGAAACAATAGAAAAAGTAAATAAGGTCGTAGACAAACAAATGAAGGTTGCTCAGGAAATTGCCGGATTGCTCGGAGAAACAACCGCAGAAACAAAATCAAGCTTGTTGAAACTTATAGCAATGTTGAAAAAAGATATAGTTTAATTTTAAAACTGCAATTGATTAAAAAAAATTGTTGTAACAACATAAAAAACCGGAATTTAAAAATGGAATCTCAACTTGAAATTTATGATTTGAGTTTAAAAAAAACAGATGAGGAACTTTGCGGAGATAAAGTTAAAATTTATTCGAATAAAGAAAAAACAATAATTGTACTGTCTGACGGACTTGGAAGCGGAGTAAAAGCAAATATACTTGCGACTATGACTTCTGAAATAATTGTGAAAATGCTTAGCGAAAATATTCCTCTTGAAGAAGTTATTAATACAATAATATCTACTTTACCTATTTGTCAAATCAGGAAAATTGCTTATGCGACATTCACTATTCTTGAAATAGATAATAATACATATAAATATAAAGTGGTAAATTTTGATAATCCGAAAGTGTTTGTATTTAAAAATAAAAAAATTATGCATATGGACCGGGAATCCAGGCAGGTGATAGACAAAAAAATTAATATATTTGAAAATAAGCTGGATGAAGGCGATTTTATAGGAATTATAAGTGATGGAGTTATGTATGCTGGATTGGGATCATCTTTTAATTTTGGCTGGGGCTGGGATAATATAGGTTTATTTATTGAAAATATTTTGAATTCTGAAAATGAGACCAAGCCTACAGCTCAGGAAATAGTTTACAAAGTTATTACAAATACCCATAAACTGTACGGAGGAATTGTGGGAGACGATGCTTCTTTTGCCGGAATTATGCTGAGAGAGAAAAAGTCAATAATTATTTTTACTGGCCCGCCGTTAAATAAAGAAGATGATTTTAAAATAGTTAAACGCCTGCTTGATTTTAATGGCAGAAAAATTGTTTGCGGAGGAACTACTGGAAATATTGTAGGCAGATATTTGAATTCTGAACCTGAGGTTGATATCCTTACAATGACTCATGATACACCGCCTATAGCAAGATTGAAAAAAATTGATTTGGTTACAGAAGGAATTCTTACAATGACAAAGGCCCTTGATTATTTAAAAGAATTCGGCACAGATTCAGTAAGTTTATCAAAAAATGGCCAAAATGGAGCAGTGATGCTTGCAAAAGAAATTATAGCTGCGGATTCAATTAAATTTATAGTGGGCCAAAAAATAAATGAATATTATCAGAATCCTGAATTGCCGTCGCAGATTTCAATAAGAAAAAATCTTATAAAAGATTTTGCAGTGTTTTTGCTTGAACAAAAAAAAGAAGTTTCTATAGAATATTGCTGAAAATTTGTTTATTTGGAACTTAAATTCCATTTTAAAATAAACTTAGCATATCCTGATGATTTAGAAAAACCAGGTAATTCGCCTGTAATAAATGACTCGTCGAATTCTGATTCTATTTTAATTTCTCCGTTGTAAAGTTTTATTATGCTGTAGGATATGCTTAATCCCAGACCTGTTCCGTCTCCTGTTTTTTTTGTTGTAAAATACGGGTCAAATACTTTGTCTATATGCTCTTTTTTTATTCCAGTCCCATTATCGAAGAATTCGATAATTAAAAATTTAAGATCGTCATACATTTTTATTTGGATATTTTTATTTTGTTTTCCTGAATGTTTTAGTGAATAAATAGCATTAAACATAAGATTAACAAAAACCTGTTTTATTTGGTCTGTATTAGCATAAATAACAGGGTTTGATGCAGTATCGGTAAATGTGAGAGATATATTGTTTTTTTTAA
>JAGOBX010000182.1 GCA_017999075.1 Candidatus Babelota bacterium
GAAACCATTGAGATTCCGGTCTTAACTGTAAAGTTTTATCGTCTATCCATCTGTATTCTCCAGATTGTTTGAAATCGGTTATAATATATTTTGAAGGATTATCTTCAGAACAAGGCGCTTCTTTTTTTTGAGAAACTCTGAAAAATATTGTTACAGGATCATATTCTCGTAAAAATTTTTCAGGTAAAACTGTTACATCTGATTTTGAAATAAATTTGATGTTATGATCTGCGGGGATAAAATCATAAGGTTTTCCTGATAATAGTGCGGGATTAATAAAGTTATAGAAAATCAAAAAAAGAAATATAAGCATAATCATAAAAAATATATTTTTTTTCATTGAGCGTTCTCCTTTCCTATGAATTTATATGCATACAATGAAGATAATAAAAATAATTGGATTTTCGCTGATTTTATTTTTTTATAATTTATTTAATAACCATATAACTTAAATAAAAAAAATTCAATATGAATTGATTTTTAAATGAAAATAATTATAATTTATATATGTAATGATTTAGTTTAAAATTTTGGGGCCGATTATTTTATAATTTATGTTGATAAAAATAATTTTTCCGGATGTCCCCCGGCAGGAGGCAAATTTATTATGACTGCATATGATATTATTTTAAAAAAAAGAAACGGCGGAGTTTTGACAGACGATGAGATTAAATTTATAATTACCGGATTTACTAAAAATGATATAAAAGATTATCAGATTACCGCATTTTTGATGGCTGTGTGGTTTAATAAAATGAATGGTAGAGAACGTGCAGTTTTAACGGAATGTATGCTCAATTCCGGTAAAAAAATTGATTTGTCCAGTATAAAAAAAATAAAAGTAGATAAACACAGTACCGGTGGGGTTGGCGATGGGGTATCTTTATCTTTAGCTCCTATTGTTGCTGCTAACGGGATACCTGTTCCTATGATGTCAGGCAGAGGACTCGGACATACAGGAGGAACTCTTGATAAACTTGAATCAATCCCCGGTTTTTCTGTTGAATTGACTCAACAGAAAATTATTGATATATTGCAAAATGTCGGAGTTTTGATAATGGGACAAACTGACGATATAGTTCCTGCTGACAAAAAAATGTATGCACTGCGCGATGTTACTGCAACTGTAGATTCAATAGATCTGATTTCAGCAAGTATAATGAGCAAAAAACTCGCTGAAGGAATGGATGCACTGCTGCTTGATGTAAAAACAGGCAAAGGAGCCTTCATGCAGAAATATGAAGATTCAGTGGCTTTGGCAAAATCAATGATAGAAATAGGAGAAAATCTTGGCAAAAAAATGGTTGCGCTTATTACAGATATGAATCAGCCTCTTGGAAGAGCAGTGGGAAATTCTCTTGAAATAATTCAATCAATAGAGATTTTGAAGGGAAATGGACCTGAAGATATAACTAAACTTGTGAAATTTGAGTCAGCATATATGATAATGCTTGGAGGGTTAGCTGAAAACTTGGAAGAAGCTCTTGAAAAAGTTGAGAAAGTCATAAAAAACGGGAAAGCTCTTGAAGTTTATGGAAAAATGATTGCAGCTCAAAATGGCAACCCGGAAGTTATTAACGATTATGCATTGTTTCCTCAAACAAGAGAAATGATCGAAGTAAGAAGTAGAGAAACAGGATATATTTCTGAAATAGATGCTATGGGAGTAGGGATATCAACTTTGATTTTGGGAGCAGGAAGAGAAACAAAAGAATCTGTAATTGATTATGCTGTTGGAGCTGTTTTGAAAAAAAAAGTGGGAGATTTTGTGAATAAAGGCGATTTGCTGGCTGAATTTTATGTGAACAATAAATCAAGATGGGAAGATGCTCAATTAAAATTTTTGAACAGTTACAGTTTTTCAAAAGAAAAACCTGAAATACCTCCGCTGATATGTTCGGTGGTGGATATTAATTCCGTAAAAAAATTAAATATTCCGAGAGGTTAAAACAATATAAGTTTTTTTGTTCAAAAAAAAATATATATCGTGATTTTTAATAAATCCGATAAAAATAAAATGTTTTTTGTTTGTAAAAAAAATATTTAAAACCCAAAATTAGTTTTGTGTAGAATTTAGTTAGGGAGATTTTTCAATATTGCTGTCTAAAACTTTCAGCGGTTTAATTGATGGTATTAGCGGAGTTATAATAACTATTGAAGCAGATGTTTCAAAAGGTCTGCCGTATTTTAATATAATAGGTGTTGCTGATACTTCAGTTAAAGAAAGTAAAGATAGAATACGATCGGCTATTCTGAATAGCCAGCTTCCGTTTCCTGAAGCTAAAATTACTTTGAATCTTGCTCCTGCTTCAATTAGAAAAGAAGGAGCCTCATTTGATCTGGGCAGCGCTATAGCAATTTTATCATCTGGCGAATTTATAGAAAATTTAAATATTGAAAAATATTTTTTTATAGGCGAACTTTTATTGTCAGGCGAGATAAAACCTGTTCCTGGAGTTATGCCTCTTACTTTAAGCGCATTAGAAAATAAGTTTGAATATGTTATAGTTCCTGAAGAAAATAAATATGAGGCAGGAATTATTACAGGTATAAAAGTAATTCCAGTCAAAACATTATATCAGGCAGTCCAGTTTTTAAACGGCAGACTCGAAATTGTACCGTTTTCAGTAAACCGCGAAGAAATTGACGATGTGAAATATCAATATGATTTTTCAGAAATAGTAGGTCAGAATCTTGCCAGGCGTGGACTTGAAATCGCTTCTGCCGGAGGACATAATATTTTAATGGTTGGTCCGCCTGGAACAGGTAAAACTTTAATGGCAAAAACTTTTCCTTCAATATTGCCTGATATGACTTTTGAAGAAGCTTTTGAAACCACTAAAATCCATTCTATTGCAGGGTTGATATCTTCAGGAGTTTCTTTGATTAAACAGCGTCCATTCAGAAATCCTCATCATACAGTAAGTACAGTTTCCTTAATAGGCGGCGGCCAGAACTCAAAACCTGGTGAAGTCAGTTTAGCTCATAACGGAGTTTTATTTTTAGATGAATTTCCCGAATTCAAAAGAAGTGCATTAGAAGTTTTAAGGCAGCCTCTTGAAGACGGAGTTGTAACTGTAAGCCGCATAAAAGCAGTTTATACATATCCATCAAAATTAATTCTTGTTGCAGCTATGAACCCATGCCCGTGCGGATATTTAAACCATCCTGAAAAAAATTGTTCATGCAGTCATTTTTCAATTGAAAAATATTTATCCAAATTGTCAGGACCATTGCTTGACAGAATAGATATTCATATTGAAGTGCTTCCTGTAAACAAACGCGAATTGCTGGATAATAAAAAAAATAAAAATGCTGAATCTTCAAAAACAATAAAAAATAGAGTTCAAACCGCGAGAAATATTCAAAATGAAAGATTTAAAAATACAGGAATTTATTGTAATGCGTATATGAACAAACAGCAACTGAAAAAATTTTGCTCATTAACTGATGAACAAAATGAACTTCTTGTTGAAACTATAGAAAAATTCAAATTATCAGCGCGATCTTATGATAAAATTTTAAAATTAAGCAGAACTATAGCTGACCTTGAAGGCAAAGATAAAATTGACGATGATCATTTGATTGAAGCAGTTTCATTTAGAACTTTAGACAAAAATAAATGGTTTTAATTTATTATTATATGACTTTGGGAAATACTAAATATGAAATTATTTAAAAAACAGGATATTTTATGTCTTTAAAGAAAAATTATGAAGAAATAATTAAATCTCTGGGTTTGGTTTTTGGAGATATAGGGACAAGTCCGATTTATACTTTAACTGTTATATTTATGCTTATTAAACCAACTCCCTATAATGTTTACGGAATTTTATCGCTTATTATATGGACTCTGTTTTTGCTTGTTATGGTAGAATATGCGTGGCTTGCAATGAGTCTCGGCAAGCATGGAGAAGGAGGAACTATAGTTTTAAAGGAAATTTTAGTTTCTCTTTTAAAGTCATCAAGACAAGTGGTTTTTGTTACAATACTGACAATTATAGGAATTTCACTTTTAATAGGAGACGGAGTAATTACACCGGCTATAAGTATACTGAGCGCAGTTGAAGGGTTATTGATTATACCCGGCCTTGAAAATTTTAAACAGGAATTTTTAATACTTATTGCTGCATTTATAGCGTTTTTATTATTTGCATTTCAGAATCATGGAACTGATAAGGTGGCAAAATTTTTTGGACCGATAATGGCTTTATGGTTTTTTGTATTAGGAGTTATGGGATTAATTTGCATAGTTGAGGAATCTTCGGTTTTAAGATCATTTAACCCTTATTATGCTTATAATTTTTTAATAGAAAATAAACTCACAGGTTTTTTTATTTTATCAGAAGTTATTCTTTGCGCTACAGGAGGAGAAGCTCTTTATGCTGATATGGGACATCTTGGAAGAAAACCCATACTTTATGCGTGGTACATAGTTTTTGTGTCTCTTATATTGAATTATCTTGGACAGGGTTCTTTTCTTTTACAATATCCTGAATCTAAAAATATTCTTTTCAGCATGTTTTATAAGCACGCTTCATTTTTATATATTCCATTTTTATTTATAAGCATTATTGCGACTATAATTGCTTCTCAAGCTATGATTAGCGGAATGTTTTCTGTTGTATATCAGGGAATAACAACAAGAATTATGCCTCCTCTTAAAATATGTTTTACTTCTGAAAAAATGAGATCACAGATTTATATCAGTTCGATAAACTGGTTTACATTATTTTTTGTTATTTTAATAATGATAATTTTTAAATCATCAAGTAATCTCGCTGCAGCCTACGGACTTGCTGTTTCAGGAACTATGGCGATTACCGGAATAATGATGACATGGATATTTTATTTGAAAAAAAAATATTTTATTACATCTGTTTCTATTATTGTTACTGTAATTAATTTTGTTTTTTTATTGTCAAATTCTTATAAAATACCCCATGGCGGTTATTGGTCAATTATTATTGCCTTATTTCCTGCTACAATAATTTTAATTTATATTACAGGTCAGAGAAAAATGCATAATTTATTGAAACCTTCCGTATTGGTTGATTTTATAAACAAATTTAAAAAGTTTTATGTAAATAATCCTAAAATTAATGGTACAGCTTTATTTTTTGTAAGAGACAGGCATACGATACCTCCATTTATAATCAAAACGATGTTTCATAACGGAATAATATATGAAAACAATATTTTTGTTTTGATAAAACGAAAAAATGATGCGTTCGGAGTAGAAAGCGGATTTGTGGAAGAACATTCAGAACTTGCAGAAGGATTGAAATATTTTGATATTAAAATAGGATATATGGAAATAGTAAATATCGAAAAATTGCTTGTTAAAGCCGGGATAGACGGGAAAGTTATTTTTTATTGTATAGAAGATATAATAACTCATAATTTTATTTGGAAAATATATTCCATTATCAAAAAAATTACTCCGACTTTTATTCAGTTTTATGATTTACCTACTAATAAACTTCAGGGCATAATTATAAAGGTTACAATGTGAGTTTAACTATTATAAATTAATAATAAATTGGAGAATATAAATCATGGAAAAATTATCTTTTTTTGAAAAATTGAATTATAGAATCAGAAATTCTATTACGATAAAATTAATTGTAATAGGGATATTATTTTTGATCATGCTGATACCTGTATCAATGATTCAGTCTTTGATACGTGAAAGGGAATATAGGCGCGCAGATACGATTCAGGAGGTTAGTTCAAAATGGGGAAACGAGCAAACAATTACAGGACCTATTTTATCTATACCGTACAAATCATATTACAAGGAAAACAATAATGATAAATTAATTACGTTTATAAAATATGCTCATTTTTTACCTGATGATTTGAATATATCCGGAAAGATAAATCCTGAATTAAGATATCGCGGTATTTATGAAGTAGTTGTTTACAAATCGGATATGAAATTTTCCGGAAAATTTTCGGCTCCTGATTTTTCGGATTGGAATATTGAAGAGAAAGATATTTTATGGAATGATGCTTTTGTTTCAATAGGAATATCCGATATGAGAGGAATAGAAGATTATATTAATATGAAATGGAATAATGAAATATTATCTTTCAATCCAGGAATAGAAACTAAAGATATTATTTCGTCTGGAATAAGTTGCAGGTATCCTGTAAAAGATAAAAAAATGATTTATGAATTTTCTTTGGATATTAAATTGAATGGTAGTCAAAAACTTTATTATACTCCGTTGGGCAGAGAAACATTTGTTAAAATTAGTTCAAACTGGACTACTCCGAGTTTTGATGGAGCTTACTTGCCTGATAACAGAAAAATTACAGAAAAAGATTTTGAAGCAGAATGGAAAATCCTGCATTTAAATAGAAATTATCCTCAAAAATGGCTTAATAATTCTTTTAACGTTAATGATTCTGAATTTGGAGTTAAACTTTTAATCGCAGTGGATCAATATAAAAAAAGTATGAGATCAGCCAAATATGCTTCAATGTTCATATCTTTGACTTTTTTAATGTTTTTCTTTGTCGAAGTTATGAATAAGAAAAAAATTCATCCGATCCAATATATTCTTGTCGGACTTGCATTATGTATATTTTTTACATTACTATTGTCGATTTCAGAACATATTAATTTTGATTTATCTTATCTGATATCAAGTTTAATTATAGTTTTTGTTATTACAGGTTATGCAAAGACTATTTTCCAAAAAAATAAATTAATTGTATTGCTGGCTGGTATTTTAGTGATACTTTACGGATTTATTTATACGGTTCTGCAGCTGGAAGATTATGCGTTATTGCTGGGGAGTTTTGGATTATTGATAATTATTTCATTATTGATGTATTTTTCGAGAAAAATTAATTGGTACGATTTGGAATTAGAAGTCAACAATGAAGAAAAATAATTTTTAAAAATTGCAGTAAAATATCGCTGTCATGCGCCCCAATCGCTTTGCGCAAACCAATTTCGCGGGTGCGCTCAGTGACAGAAACCAGCATAATGTTCATAATGCCAATGCCGCCCACCAGCAGGC
>JAGOBX010000183.1 GCA_017999075.1 Candidatus Babelota bacterium
CAGTTAATCCTTCTATAAGCAAATCATTTATATTTACCGGTTCTGAAGGTTTAGCCATTATTGCAACAGCTTTTTTACCAGACAAAGTTTCTCTTACTACAATCGTATCTCCTTCTTCTACTCTAATCTTATTTAAAGCTGGAAATGTAAATCTATCAATTTGAAAATAACCTCTATAAACGCCGGTATGAATTCCTGATTCGCTAACTTGAATTAAAAACGAATCTGATCTTGGAAGCCCATTCGGCTGGAAAGCTTCAAGCACAACTGAAAAATTATCAGCAAGCAATGGATTCGCATCTTTGCCATTTACTTCAAAATTAACATATTCTCCCAATATAGGAGAGTACCCTGAACCTTGAGGTCCGGAAAAATCCGATTTAATAAATTTTATAGAATTTATAAAATTAGGTTCACTATAATTTAAAACTTCCCTCTGAACAAATCTTACAGAAGGATTTTTAAAATAATTATATCCGGCATTAACATAAGGCGTAAAAGTTATTATAGAACCATATGTGCTTTCAAGCAAATCAAGAGTTTCGTTTGATGATACATCAAGTTTCATAACTCCTCTGTAAATTTTAGTATTCTTACCTGTTTCAGAACATAAAATATGTATGGTATCATTTCCGTTGGTTGCCTGCAAAATCACGGTATCTTCAATAAATTGAGAACTCGAATAATTTAAATCTGAAGTATCTCCTTCAATTATCGATATAAACAATTGTTCATTCAATACAAATTTTCCTAAAATCAAATCTGAATAATTATTATCTCTATAAAAATTAATCGAATTTATCACAGACGGCGATTTCGGTTCAGGATTGAATACCAGAACAGTATCCGACAAATTTTGATTAATATGCCATCTTGCAATCAATGTATCTCCTGCGTCAATATTAATCAATGGGGGTATTGCAAATTTATTCGTCGGCTGAAAATTGGTGGATGATAATTGCGCTATACCCTGGTAAAATCCCGAAGTTTTTTCAGTTTCATACAATATTACAGATACAGAATCAGTTGGAATTATTGACCCTTTTGGAATTTTATATAAATAAACAAGTGTCGTATCTCTCAATAAAGTAGTACCAATACCTCCAAAAGCTTGAATATATAACGTATCTCCAAATGTCACATTGCCGCTTAAATTCTGTAACAAATCAGGAGAACCGTTAAAATCCTGTTTAAAATCCAAAAATGTCAGGTATGACGGTTCTTCTTCTATTGCCACCTGTGCAGTATCCCAATATGCAATATTATTATAATTTGAAATTACCCTGACAAGTATAACGTTCCCTTCGCTATGTTTTAATAATTGCTGATAAGTATCACTCACATTGCTTAATTGAAGCCAATTGCGGTATTTCCCGCTATTTTTTGAGGTTTCATATAAATTTACAGAAACCTGACCCAATATATTATTCCTAAAAATTGTATTTTCGCTATAAAATGCAGGACTGTCAAAATAATTCAATGGAAATGCCTGGAATATTGATTTTGACAATGTATAAACATAAACAAAATTATCTGAAGTATTATCTACAAGATCCGGATTCCCATCCAATCCATTTAGTTCAATATAAATTTTTTCATTAGTAAGAACTTTACTGCCGGAATAATTTTTAAGTAATTCATCAAATTCACTATTCATAAACTTTACAGAATTTATTTCTGTAGGATTCGCTTTATTTACTATATAAAAACTTATTTCCTTTTCTCCTATAACAATATCCGATTTTATATATACGGAATTACCATAATCTACTCCAAGTGTTTTTGATGTGCTTGAACTCTGAAGTCCAAGATTAGCATATCCCCTATAAATTCCTGCTGTCGGCGCAATTTCAGTTAAAACTATTGTTACAGTGTCATTACTATAGTTCGCATTCAATGTAACTGCAGTAGTATCATTTATAATATTATTCCCGAAATCATCGCTTCGCGCTTCTATATAAATAACCATTTCTCTCGGAACATATTTTCCAAGTATGCTGTTAGAATATGTTATATCTCTAAAAACATTCAAACTACGCAACTGAACAGGAGACATCGGCTTTGCCATATATGTAAAATCTCTAAATGAAGAAGCGCTGGTTACAAATGTATCGCTTACTTCAATCGTATCTCCAGGATTACCTACTATTAAATTATTATTTTCCTGTGACCAATACCATATACGCGGCTGAGGTTCGGGAGAATCAACCCTGTATATTTCACTTCCAACAGCTGTTTCACGAAGTGTAATTTCAATATAAGTATCGTTTCCTGTAGAACCTGCCAAATTACTTGATTTCACATAAACAGTTATTGTATCTCTCAAAATAGGATTAGATAAAGAACCTATAATCTGCGGATATAAAAAATCCTCCATTTTAAGATTTTTTCCCGATAATGGCTCTATATACTTATCATCTTGAAACAAAGTTATATCTTTTACCTGCGGGCTTCTGTATTGAGCTACTGTCAAAGTTTTTGTCCCATAATCGTTATCTGTAGTCGGCTGCATAACATTTTGATAATATACAGGACAATTTGAAGCTGATATATTCGGATATATCAGTATTGTATCCCCGCGTTTTCCATAAAGTAAATTCAAATCAGGAGATGATATAGATGACAGATAAGGTATATTTAACATTGTTCTATATATATTAGAATTATTCGATGTTTCAGTCATTTCTACAGAAACTTTATATGGAGGCTGAGAAAGATCAGTTCTATTTTCCAAAGTTATTAAAAAAGTATCAACAATTTCATCATTCAAATATGGAATGGTGTCATTATAAAAAGATCCTTCAAAATCCCAGGCTTCGGCTTCAATATAAAAATAGTTGAACGGTTCCTCGTAAGACACTTCTGATATGTTACCGCCTGAAAAAGTTGAATTCCTGTATACTCTGATTTGTTTCAAGCGTGTCGGCGCAATTTCTATGGCAGCTCTTGTTTTATAAACAACCGGATTACGCTGCGGATCTATACTCGGTTCTATTGCAATAATTTCAACAGTGTCTCCAGGATAAACATCAAGAGAATCTATTCTTTTAACAGTAACATTTCTTAAATCCCTAACTTCCATTTGTCCTCGAAATATGCCTGAATGTATCTCGGTTTCCCATAAGATCAAATCAAGATTATATGTATCATTTGTAGATTGAACCCTTACTTTCACAGTGTCTGAAAGAAGATTGCTGCTTGTTAATTTATCAGCTTGAGCTTCAATATAGATATATTTTCCTGCAGACTCGTCTCCCCATTTTATAGGAGATAATTTAGTGGTGGAATAATACGGATCAGTTTTTAAGGTAATACTGTAAATATAATCTGGTGTACGCATAGTGGCAGTTTGTACTGAATCTGAAATAATTTCATTATATTTTTTCCCTATACCGGCTGCTCCCCAGTATGAAGTATCATAAGGTTCAAGATATACAAAATCATTCTGATTATTTTTTAACCAGTTTTCTATATTATTCTTTGTATGCGATAATAAAACTCTGCCCACATATACTCCAGTATGTTTTCCTGTTTCTGTTAAATTGACTATTAACTGAAATTCACCTGTTCCTGAATCATTCTTTTCTCCGTTCGAAGATGTCAGTAAAACAGCAACCTGATCTTCTGTATAAGGAGAAATATCATTTCCCATAAATCTTATATTTAAATAATCTCCTCTTTGCACCTGAATCTGTTTATTATAAGGTATCTGAAAACCCGGTTCTGTAAACTCAAGTTTATTCATTGTCGCAGGTAAAACCGGATTTGCCACAACAAGAGTTGTTAAAATTGACGTATCCGTTTTAGAAATCACATATATTGTATCTCCAAAATTCACTCCCAATTCATCCAGAGTATCATTTGTTCTTGTTTTAATATTAACCTCTCCCCGAAATTTGGAAGAAGATTTTTCTGTTTCATAAACACTAACTTCTATTCTATTATTTATTTCCTGTGTCCAATCAGAAATATTTCCAGAAACCAAAATTACTTCAGACATATCAGGAGAGAGAGAATTAATATCAGTTGCAGTTAATTCAATATATAAAACATCATTCAATCCAACAGGTTCTGTTCTGTCTGTTAAATAAGTATAGTTACTTTTTACTCTGACCGCGATTATATCTGCCGGCTGTATAGTTTCGTTTTCAATAAATATAATATCGTACATGTTGGTTTCTGTATCAGAAATTGTATATTCGTCAGCTATAAATTGCCATTTCGTTCCAAATACATCTCCCCATATCCATCCTCTTCTTCCGGGTAATCCGCTGAAATTAAGCGGATTTGGAGCCCCTGTCCTATATCCTGCATATTCAGATACTACAATCGTATCTCCTTTAGCAAAAGCGTTTATATATTGTAATCCCGCGTCTGTAAAATTATTTATTTTTACCCAATTTCTATATCTTCCTGAATTCAAACTTGTTTCCCTTAAAGTTAATGGTATTCCTGCCGTATCTTTATTAGATGTTACATAAACTATAAAAGTATCAGCGATAAGCGGATTAGCGTCTAATCCGTTAGCTTCAATATATACAATTTGATTGGCAAGAGTTTTATCTGTTAAAAATTCATTATATAAAGAATTCATGAATTTCATACTTGAAACTATAACAGGACGTTTGTTATAAGTCGTATGTATCTGCCAGTTATGCGAATCCGGAGCAACTGCAGAATAAGCTTTGATTATATTATTATATCCTGCTCTCAATAAATTTCCAGACTGGTTGGTGGACAGCATTGTCAAAGTTATAAAACCCTGAAATTCACCAGAACCTCTTCCGGTCTCTATCAAATCAACATATATCTGTTCGTTATTATTAAGATTTTTCATTATTACGCGTGTAGTATCAACTGTAAAACTATTCTGATCATTTGCAATTACTTCAATATAAATTTTATCATCAGGCAAAATTTCAGTTAAATTCTGGTCAACAGCGCTTACATAATCAGATTCTGTTATCCTTAACGATATTATTTCATTGGCAGGCGGAGTGATAGGTTGAAGTCCCGCAGTTATCAGAACACTGTCAATTTCCGAATAAGATTTTGGTGCTCCTAAAGGCGCATTTACAAATGTCTGATCATTATCTTTCCATATAATAAATAATGTATCCCCATTATTTATTGACATTATTTTAGGAACAGCATCAGGTCTTTTTACATCAGTAGGAGATTGTCCTAAATTAACCCTCCCTCTGAATTCTCCGGTAGTCATTCCTGTTTCTTTAAGCGTCAAAACTAAAGAATCAGAGACTATTGTATCGCCGGCCAGAACTTTATATAATATAACATTTACTTCATCAGCTAAAACAGGCGAACCTATATCTCCAAAAAGCATTATATACAAATTATCTCCATAAGTAGCATAATCTCCCCAGTTTGTATTATAATCATCTGCTCTGTAATTTAAAAAAGTAATATAATTTAAAATTTGATTGGTCGCTATTTGTATTGTATCACTTTTAAATGAAGTTGTATCAAACTCAGTCCCGTTATTATATAAATACGCTAAAACAATCAGTGTATCGCCTTTATAAGCTTTTATAAATCTTTGATTAGTATCATTATAATCTCTTATATATGCAGTTCCCCGGTAACGCCCTGAATTTTTTTCAGTTTCATTAATTCTTAATTTTAAATATCCTCTCGAATTATTAACTTGAAATTGACCAGTATCTTTAACAATATTTATTGGTTGATTATAATCTACGCTATAAATATATATATCCATATATTCTGCAAGCTGAGGATTAGCATCTTCACCGTTTACTTCAATATTTAAAGCTTGACTGCGGGAAATTTTTCCTGTTGTTTGACTCAAATTATCTTCAAATAATTCATCTTTAAAATAAACATTATTCAAGCGAAGCGGAGAATGATTTGACACAACTCTCATAACTTTAGGATAACTGCTTACAGGTTTATTGGTATCTGAAATATTGTCTGCACAGTATACGCTTATTGTATCACCGAGAAACACTCCCAGTTCGTCAAGCGTATCGTTTGTAGAAGGCTTCAATTTCATGCTTCCCCTGTAAACCCCTGAATTTCCGCCTAATTCATATAATGTAATTATTATTCTGTCGCCAGATCTTAAATTTTCAATCACAAATGGAGTAGTATCTCTGACAGCATTATTTCCAACATCTCCACGGGCTTCAATATATAAATTCGCATCATCTGCTATTACTCCCAGATCAGATACAGCCTGGCTATAACCAGAATTAATGAATACATTTAAATTAAAAAATGAAATTGGAGAGATCGGCGCTCCCATTCTTGTAACGTCAATCGGATAAGTATCGAAATACGGATATACTGATTTATATGGTGTTACTGAAATTGTATCTCCCTGACCTGCATATAAAAAATTACTGTTATCAGCGCTGAAATAATAAATTTTAGGGACAGGTTCACTCCCTGAAACTCTGTAAATTTCACTTCCGACTTCTGTTTCAGTAAGCATAATCTGGATGCTGTCACTATTGGCTCCATTTAAATTTCTATGTAAAACTACCATAAACGTATCAACTAAAATACTGGCAGAATTCCTGCCGACTAATTGTATATAAATATTATCTTCCATTAACAAATTCAACCCAGCTAACTCACTGGTGTAGCTGTTATCAGTAAAAAAACGTATACTTCTTATCTGTGTGGGCTGACGATATTCAGAAACAATCAATTCTATCGGGGATCTAAATGCAGTATCTTCAACATTAGCAGATATAATTATTGTATCTCCGCGTGAAGATTCAAGTTCTATTGTCTGTAATGCCTGCTCATTAACTATATAAGGGTTTTCAAGCCAATTTCTATATATATTTGTATTTTTCCCTGTTTCAATTAAAGTTATAGGAACAGTGCCTCCTAAACCATTTAACCCAATTCTTGAAGTAATCAATAATTCAACTGTATCCTCCAATTCATCATTTGCATAAAGAGTAGTATCAGTTAAAGTCCCTGCTAAATCATAAGCTTCAACTTCAAAATACATATACCTGTAATTTGGTTC
>JAGOBX010000184.1 GCA_017999075.1 Candidatus Babelota bacterium
AATTTCTCTTTTTGGGCAGGCTCACGGTATCCCGTCCAGCATCAGAGAATTAAGTTTGTCAGGAAATTATTTGCCTGAATCTGAAGATTTATTAAGATTTAAAACAGGCGTGTATTTCAGTAAATCAACCAGATTTTATCTTGTAAATCACGATTTGGTAAAACCGTCAAGTTATAATGATTATAACAGATATGGAATGTTTTTTGAACTTGATAAACGAATCAAAGACAGCGTAATAGGCATATCTATTCCAATTACAAGAAGTGAAGCGTATCGTAATAAATCTTATTACCCTGTAGGAGATTATGTTTTGGAAAGAATAGGAGATATTGGATTAAAAGCTGGTTGGGCGCCTTATTTAACAGATAAAAGTATTCTTTATTCAGAATTGAAATTTGAAATCGCAACTCAAACTGACCGGGCATTTACTGATCCGTTTATGTATATAAGTAATGATGGACATTATGCTCTGTCAGGAAAAGCTGCATATAATAGAATTTTTTCAAAGACATTTAATATGTTTGCAGATATAACTTTTGTAAACCGTCTTCCTAAAAGAAGAACAATGATAGAAGGCGCCAGAGCCCTTGCTATAGCCGGAAATACCAATCCTGAAATAAAAGCCAAACTCAATATAAGAGATTATCTGATTTTTTTTATAGGCGGAACATATAAACATAATTCTCTGAATTACAGTTTGGGATATGAATGGTTTTATGAAACAAAAGATAGGGTTTCTGATATTGAAAGCGAAGGAAATGCATCTGTGGAAAATGCAGTATTATCTTCTGTAGGTTATGAAGATGCTTTTGTTAACAGTGTAATAGGTTCATTGGCGTATGAAGTTAATGAAAAGTCGAAAATATCTGTTTTTGCTAAAATTCCGTTTCAGGGTAGTTACGCGTATAACGAAAAAATATTTTCTTTAATTTGGGAAACCAATTTTTGACAGCAATATTTTTTTAAAGTTATGCGAAGATTATACGAAATAATAATATCCGGCAAATTATACATATATTTTTTTTTATGTTTTAATCTAATAATTGTTTCTTGCTGCACCACAAAAAAAAATATAGGGACAAAAGTTTTTTTTCAAGAAGATTCTAAACAAAAAATTGAACGAATATTGACTTCTGACAGATTAAATCAAACAAATTGCGGGATTTATGCGGTATCTTTAAAAACCGGAAAAATAATATTTGATTATAACTCTGATAAATTATTTATTCCTGCATCCACATTAAAATTAGTCACTTCTGTATCTGCATTAAAAATTTTAAAACCTGAATACAGGTTCAAAACAGAATTTTTAACTGATGAATTTATAGATAAAAAAACCATTTCTAATATTTATTTGAAAGGTTATGGCAATCCTGAATTCAAATATTCTGATTTGGAGAAAATTGTAATTTCACTGTCAAAAAAAATAAGTAAAATTCAAGGTAATATAATAATTGATAATACATATTTTGATAAAGTTCATTACGGAAAAGGATGGATGTGGGATGATCTGGCGCTTCCGTTCAGCGCTGCTGTTTCAGCATTGAATATTGAAGGCAACTGCATAGAAGTTTCGGTTGCCGCTAATGATTCGGATATAATAGATATATCGATTTTTCCTGAAAACGGTTATATAAAAAAAATATGTGATATAAAAGATGGGATTAACAATATAAAAATTAATAGATTGGAAAAAGAGTATAATGAAATTTTTGAATTTACCGGCACATTTCCCTTAAATGAAACAAAGGTAATGTATTGCAGTGTTATAAAACCGGAATATTTTTTTGCTTCAAATTTTAAACATTTATTACAGAAACATAATATTGAATTTTCCGGGGATATTATAGAAAAGAAAATTCCAGATCAGGCTGTTTTACTTGAAAATCATTTTTCAGAATCATTAACTCTGATAATACATAATTTTTTAAAATATAGTGATAATCTTGCAGGAGAATGCTTATTAAAAACAATAGGAGCTGAATCTAATCAAACTCAAGGGAGCAATTATAATGGAATTTTAACTGTTAAAAATTTTATAAGCAGTATAGGAATGGATTCTGATTCATATAGAATTGAAGATGGTTCAGGGTTGTCAAGATATAGTTTGGTATCGCCAAAATTTATGGTGAAAATATTAGATTATGCTTACAGAGATTATACAATATATTCTGAATTATCGGCAGGGTTACCGGTTTCAGGAATAGATGGATCATTAGTGAATCGTTTGAAAACTGAAAAATCGGAACGTAGGATTAGAGCCAAAACAGGATATATGTCTGGGATAAGATGTCTATCAGGATACGTATTTACAACATCAAATGATATAGTAGCTGTTTCAATAATGATGAATGGGATAGTTGGTTTAACAAAACCGCTGGCTGATATTCAAGATGAAATTTTAAATGTTATAATTGAAAATTAATTATTTTTTATTTCACACTTTCCAATTTTCCAAATTTGGAAAGTTGGAAAGTGTGAAAAGTATTAGGAAGGAATGTATTATGCAAAAAGAAATATTGACTATTACAAACAATATTGCAGAAATTGAGAAAATTCATTCGTTTGTTCAAGTTTTCGGTAAAAATATAAACTTGTCTAATCGATGCATTAATTCTACAAATCTTGCCATTGAAGAAATCGTGTCCAATGTTATAACTTATGGTTATACTGATTCTGAACAGCATATGATTACTATATCTTTATTTGAAGAAGAGGTTGATAAGAAAAAAAGAGTTAATATTGATCTGGAAGATGATGCGAAAAAATTTAATCCTTTTGATGTTGAATATAATCCCCCAAAGAATTTTACATTAGATCAGATTGAAGATATATCATTAGGAATTCATTTTATAAGAATTTTGGTTGATGGTTATAATTATGAATATAGATCTGGGAAAAATCATTTAAAGATATTTATTATTGATGAACCGAATAAAAAAACCATTACATCGGTTTTAACAGAAACACGTGTTTTTCAGCCGCCTGCAGAATTACAGGCAACAGCAAGAATTAATTCTATAGAGAAATATAAGGAAATTTATGAATATTCAATAAAATATCCTGAAAAATTCTGGGCGGAAAAAGCTGAAGAACTGCATTGGTTTAAAAAATGGGATAAAGTTTTAGAATCGGATTTTGCTGAAGGTAAACATAAATGGTTTATAAACGGTCGAATTAATATTACTGATAATTGTCTTGATAGATTTTTATCAACTTCTGTTAAAGATAAAACAGCGATATTATGGGAGGGAGATAACCCGGGTGAAACAAAAAAAATAACCTATTTTCAACTTCACAATGAAGTTTGCAGGTTTTCAAATGTTTTAAAAAAACATGGAGTAAAAAAAGGAGACAGAGTTACAATATATTTGCCTATGATACCAGAACTTCCGGTAGTAATGCTTGCGTGTGCTAGAATCGGAGCAATTCACAGTATAGTATTCGGCGGATTCAGCGCTGAATCTCTTAAAGACAGGATGATTGACTGCGGTTCAAAAGTTTTAATTTGCGCTGACGGTTATTATCGCGCTGGAAAAGTTATAAAAAGTAAAGAGAATGCTGATAAAGCGGTTGAACATCTTGATTTTGTTAACACTGTTATAGTTGTAAGAAGAACCTGTCAAAAAATAAATTTGAAATCAGGACGTGATTTTTTGTATGATGAAGAAATGAATTCAAATGATATAACTGACACGTGCGAACCTGAAGTAATGGAATCAAGTGATCCATTATTTATTTTATACACAAGCAGCAGCACCGGAAAACCCAAAGGAGTTATGCATTGTCATGCGGGATATCTGTTATATGTAAATCAGACATTTAAAAATGTGTTTGATATAAAAGATAATGATATATATTGGTGTACGGCTGATATCGGTTGGATTACAGGGCATAGTTATATAATTTATGGTCCTTTATCTAATGCTGCAACAATAGTTATGTATGAAGGAGCTCCGAATTATCCTAACCCTGGCAGGTTTTGGGATATAGTCGAAAAATACAGAGTTACAATATTTTATACTGCTCCTACAGCCATACGGGCTTTAATGAAAGAAGGCGACGAGTGGCCTCGAAAATATGATTTGAATTCTCTGCGTCTTCTTGGAACAGTAGGTGAGCCTATAAATCCTGAAGCTTGGATGTGGTATTATGAAGTTATAGGAAAAGGTAAATGTCCTGTTATAGATACCTGGTGGCAGACAGAAACTGGGGGTATTCTGATAGCTCCTCTTCCAGGAGCTGTTTCTGTGAAACCTGGTTCAGCCACTTTACCTATGTTCGGAATAAAACCTGAAGTTATAAAAGAAAATATGTCTAAAGCTGCTGTAAATGAAGGAGGCTGGCTTGTTATAAGGCACCCGTGGCCAGGATTGATGGCTGGAGTTTATGGCGATGAAGAACGGTTCAAGAAAACTTATTTTTCGCAGTTTTATGGAGTATATACAACAGGAGACAGTGCTCGAACGGATGAAGACGGATATTTCTGGTTAATGGGAAGAATAGATGATGTTATAAATGTATCAGGACACAGGCTTGGAACAGCGGAAATAGAAAGCGCTTTTGTATCTCATCATGCAGTTGCAGAATCCGCTGTAGTAGGAATACAACACGATATTAAGGGACAGGGGATATATGCTTTTATAATTTTGAAATCCGGTGTTGAAAAAAATAATGAACTTATGATTGAACTTAAAAACCATATTCGCTCGCAGATAGGTCCTATAGCTACTCCAGATAAAATTCAGTTTACAGAAGGATTACCTAAAACAAGATCAGGAAAAATTATGCGCCGGATATTAACTAAAATAGCATCAGGAGATGTTTCTAATTTAGGAGACACAACTACTCTTACAGATCCGTCTGTAATTGAAGAATTGATAAAAAACAGGATATAAATTTATGGATAAAAATATCAACTTCAAAAAACATTAAAAAATATGAAAACAATATATCTGTCAAACGAGGAACGCGAGATTTTTTCTATGATATCTGAAGCAGTGTTTGCCAATCCATTCAGCGATGAAAGATTGGAGATTGACAGAAAAATTTCAAAATCAGATTATTGTTTGACGCGCGATCAGATTTTTGAACGGCTGACCCGCACTGTTGAACATTATACAATAAAACTAAATAATGAGAACAGGGCAAATATTAAATATTATACAGATAGAGATAAATCTGTAATAACCAGTTTTTTACTATTTGAAATATTTCATAAGTATATTGACAGATTTGATAAACTGATTTTAAAACAAATGGAATCAGGCGATAAATCCTGTCACGTAAACTTTACAAATGAAATAATTAAAGTTTTTAACGATTATGGTTTTTCAGAAGATGAGTCTTTACATTATACCGCGCTATTTTATCAATTGAGACGGGCGTATTATTTTATTACTTCTCTGCTGATAGGGAAAAGCAAATGCATGAAACAATTGCGTATGCATTTATGGCAGAATATTTTTTCTTATAACCTGTCATGGTATGATATTCATTTAAATGCGAGAATGGAAGATTTTTCAACTTTGCTTATAGGAGAAACAGGTACAGGTAAAGGTTCTGCGGCATTTGCAGCAGGCTGTTCAGGATTTATTCCTTTTGACAAAACAAAACAATGTTTTATAGAAAGTTTTACCAGGGCGTTTATATCAATAAATCTTTCGCAATTTTCAGAAACATTAATAGAATCAGAATTATTCGGTCATAAAAAAGGAGCATTTACAGGAGCTATAGATTCTCATCAGGGAGTTCTTGCGAGATCAAGTAAATGCGGTGCAGTATTTCTTGATGAAATAGGAGATGCAAGTATTCCTATTCAGATAAAGTTATTAAAAGTTTTACAAGAACGGATTTTTTCTCCTGTTGGAAGTCACGAACAATTGCGTTTTAACGGAAGAGTTATAGCTGCAACAAATCATACATTACGAGAATTACGGAAAAATAAAGGGTTCCGCGAAGATTTTTATTACCGTTTGTGTTCTGATATAATTGAATTGCCTCCGCTTAGAGAACGAATAAAAGAAGAACCTGAAGAACTTAACGAATTGATTGAACATATATTAAAACGAATGACAGGCAAAAAAGAAGCGCCGAAAGAATTATTAGAGTTTGTAGAAAAATCAATTTTTGAAAAATTGGGAAATGATTATCATTGGTCCGGTAATGTTCGGGAACTGGAACAGTGTGTACGTAGAATTTTACTTAAAGGAAAATATGATGGAGATATTCCGAAACCTGCTGAAAAATCAGGTTTTTTACAATCTGTAGAAACTGGGTCTTTAAACGTTGAACAACTAATATCAGGTTACATAGAAATAAGTTTAAAAAAATATAAAACTGTTTCAGAATGCGCTGAAAAACTTGGAATTGACAGGAGGACAGTAAAAAAATATAGTAATTTAATCCCTAAAATGCAGTAAGATATTGACGGATTGATTATGCTGCTTAAAAAGTTTATAATTTTTACAACCAGTCATTCTGGCGTAACTTTTCAACTTTCGCAATCATAGCTTCTCCGGTAAATGTGTTGAAAATAATTTTTCTGCCGAGTTCTCCTCCAGTATCACGTGATATAATTTTAATTTTATATTTGTTAATCATTTTTTCCGCAATTTCAATATTGGCTTCTCCGACATTATTTGAAAAATACGGATTTGATGCTCCACCGAAAATTTGCGCTTTTAGGTTTTCAACTTTTGAACCATTTGATAATAAAATATAGACAAGCTGATATATTGCAGGTATTCCGTAAAGAGCGGTAGATTCATCATGGGTTGGAGGAACAGGTAGTTTATAATGATTCATACCTCCGAATTTACAAGAAGAATCGTATAACGCTACTGATATACAAGAGCCGAGAACAGTAGAAATCAAAGCCGGTTCTTTGCTGAAAAAAATATATCCGGGCTGCAGCATATAATTGTATGATTCAATGTTATTCATATTATTTGTTTGAGTTCTTATTTATTATGTATAAAAAAGTTTTAAATTATTTTTAGAATTATAAA
>JAGOBX010000185.1 GCA_017999075.1 Candidatus Babelota bacterium
AACCAAGAGAATGTTTCCACAATCCGCCAGGAGCCAATCCGTATTGTGGCAGATTTTTTTGAAAAATTTCACCGGTACCAGCAGCAAATGCAATTGATTTGACTGTTTTATATCCTAAAGTTACTACTGCATCTTTAATCAAAACAATTTCTCGCTGTAAATTATAAAATGATGAATTAGCCATTCTTAACATTTTTGCAGTTAATGTCTGGTCTTTATTAACAATATTTTCAAAATCTGAAGCAGAAGAATTTCTATCGCTTGCTATCTGTATTACTTTTTGCACTATTAATGGAAAAGCAGGCAGATTGTCAAGTTCTGCAAGTATGAGTTTTCTGCGTTTTTCATCGGCTACAACATTCAAACTTCCTGCGCTTGCTGTGCGTAATCCTGCAGCCTGACTGCTTTCAGGAGTCATTAAACTTTTTAATTTTTGGGCTAAAACACTGACTAAATAAGGTTTTATTAAAAAATCTTTTACTCCGAGTTTAATACAGCTTACTATTTCATTTCTGCTTTCAGGGGTAGTTAGAATTATTATAGGAACATTTTTGAAAACGTCTTTTTCTTTTAATTTATTGATTAATTGAATTATGTTGATTTGTTTATACTGATGGTCAAGAATTAAGGCTTCCGGGATATTTTTTGCCATTTCTGCAATAAAATCATTTAGTTGTTTATAGACTTCTATTTGAAATTTAATTTCCAATCCGCTAAGGATTTTATCAATTTCTACAGGGTCGTCACTTAATAGAAATACTCTTGACATAAAAAAAACTCCACCACATCCAAAATCAGTTCATATTAAGAAATAAGTATACTTAAAAAAATTATTTAGTCAACATTTTTTTTATTTTATTTTCGATATTTGATGCTGTAAATCCGAATTTTTCAGCAAGGATTTCAGCAGGAGCGCTTGCTCCAAATCGGTCAATTCCAATAATGTTGTTTTTGTCAAAAACAAATTTTTCCCAGCCTGAACTTACTCCGCATTCAACCGAGATTCTGTTTTTACATGAAGACGGAAGAACCCGTTCTTTATAATCTTCAGATTGTTCTTCAAACAGTTCAAAACAAGACATACTTACTACTCTGACGCTGAATCCTTGTGATTCAAGGGATTCTGCTGCTGTAATAGAAATTGAAACTTCTGAACCTGTAGCAATTATTATAGCGTCAAGTTTTTCAATATTTTTTTCCGGTTTTAACACATATCCTCCTTTTCCTACTTGAGAAGGCTGATATTTTTGTCTGTTTATGACAGGTAAATTTTGTCTGCTGAGTAAAATCATTGACGGTCGCTTTTTTTCTTTCAGTATTTGAACCCATGCGTCTGCTGTTTCAATAGCATCTGCAGGTCTGAACACGAGAAGGTTAGGTATTAATCTGCAAGCCATAGTCTGTTCTATAGGCTGATGAGTAGGTCCGTCTTCACCTACAAATATTGAATCGTGAGTCATTATGAATATAACCTGTATTCCCATCAATGCGGCTAATCTTATTGAGGGTCTGCAATAATCTGTAAAAACATGAAAAGTAGAACCGTAAGAAACAAATCCTCCGTATAAAGCTATGCCGTTTATAATTCCAGCCATAGCATGTTCTCTAATTCCGAAGTTCATGTTTCTTCCGGAAAAATCATTTTTTTGAATTGCTGAAAATTTATCTAAATAAGTTTTAGTTGAAGGAGATAGGTCTGCAGAACCTCCCACTAAAGGCGCATATTTGTCAGCGATATAATTCATTATTTTACCGCCTGCAACCCTTGTTGCCACGGATTTATCAGCAGGGAACAATTTAAACAATTCGTCTTTAATATTTTCCGGAAGACCTGCATTGAATAAAGAATCAAATGTAGATTTAAATTCAATGTTCGCCATATAAAATTCATCGAAAGATTTTTGCCAGTTTTTGTATATTTTTTTTAATTGCTTAGCTCGTTTATTAAAAACTTCTCTTACTTCGGACGGTATACAGAAAGATTGAGACGGATCGCATTTCATGCTTTCTTTCATCAATTTTATTTCATCAGCGCCGAGAGGAGAACCGTGAACATCATGAGAATTATTTTTATTCGGAGCTCCGTAACCTATTATTGTTTTGGATATTATTAAAGTCGGCTGATTTTGAGATTTTAAAGCTTTTTTTATTGTTTTGTCAATTTCTTCAATGTTATTTCCATTCATTGACAAGACATTCCAATTATATGATTTATAACGTTTTTCAACATCTTCAGTAAAAGTAATATCTGTTCTGCCTTCAATAGTTATGTTGTTATCGTCATAAAAAACTATCAGATTATTGAGACCGAGATGCCCTGCGTAAGATGCGGCTTCTGAAGTAATTCCTTCCATCATACAACCGTCTCCGGCAATAACATAAATTTTATGATTTATTATTTCTTTGCCGAATTTATTAAGTCTGGCTTCCATCATTTTTTCCGCTATAGCCATACCTACTGCATTAGTAAAACCCTGACCAAGAGGTCCTGTAGTGGTTTCAACTCCTTCAGTATGATTATATTCAGGATGTCCGGGTGTTTTGCTGCCCCATTGTCTGAAATTTTTCAGTTCTTCCAGCGATAAAGAGTAACCGGATAAATGCAATAAAGAATAAAGCAGCATTGAACCATGACCTGCCGATAAGACAAATCTGTCGCGATTAAGCCATTTCGGAGTTTCAGGATTATGTGTTAGAAACCGTGACCATAAAACATACGCATAATCTGCGGCACCAAGCGGTAATCCAGGATGACCAGAGTTTGCTTTCTGAATGCCGTCTGCTGCAAGCAGTCTAATTGTATTTGCACAAAGTTTATCTAATTCAATATCAGCCATTATATTAGTACCTCTGTTAATATTATAAAAAAAATAAAATTAGTGAAAATAATACAAAGTATATCTCAAAAAATCAAGTAAATTATTTAAATTTAGTTATTATCAGTTATTATTTTGAATAATTTTTTTTAAGATGAGTTTTTTCTTCACCGCTGATTTTATTGTCGCCATTAATATCATAAACAGTCCCAGATTGGCCAAAATATTTTTTTATAAGAGCCGCATCTTTGATATTTATTTTTCCGTCAAAGTAAAAATCTCCGGCATTCAGAATAACAACAGTTCCAAGATTAATATTTTCCGAAATAAAAATTTGAGTATCATAGGAAGTATAATTTAATTTTTTAAAGTTTATGACAAAAGTATCTTGAGATAAAACTCTTAGAGTGAATTCTCCTGTTTCATTTGTTACAGCAGTAAAAATAAATGAATCATTGCTTATGGAAACCAATGTTCCGGAATCAGTAGGTGCCCCGTCTAATTCGATAGAACCTGAAATGATTATTCCTGGAGTTACAATGATATATTTTGTGTCTGTTTGATTGAATCTGTCAGTAATTGTAACTGTAACAGTTTCAGAATAAAGATATATTGCTGCTGTTCCTGACCAGGATCCGGAACTGATTATTAACTTATCGTTTAAAACTCCGTTAACATATATAGATAAAGTGTCGCCGTTTCTGGCATTAGCTATAGTTCCGGAAATTGATATATAGCCTGATGCAGTAGTATCATATTGAATGCCGCTGATAACAGGATATGTAATATAAACTGATGGTACGCTGTAATAATTAACGATTATGTATTTTGTATCGACATTAGTGTCTGATAAATGCGAGACTGCTGCCACAGTAATTGTGTTTACCGAATCAGTTAGCTGAATCAATGTGTCAAAATTTGCATTTGAAGAAAAAATTGAAGAATCTGTAATCAGAACTCCATTCAGATAAATTTTTATTGTATCTCCTGAATTTGTTGACAATGTTGTTCCGGTAATTCTTATAACAGAAGAAATCGTATCAATATTATTTTCTGGAGATGAGATTGAACATTCTATAGCGCCTGTTATTGAAACTGTGCGTGAAGCTGATATCTGGCTTGCCGGAAATGAATCACCGAACAATGTTTTACAGCTCAAGGGTTCGAATATAAGATTGAAAGTATCATTTGGAGCAGCATTTCCGTTTATGTCAATTGATATTATAAACGATGAATTTGAGATTGTCCTATTTAAATTTGTACAAGAATAAATGTTTGAACCTGTGTATGCAAATGTATCAATAAAAGTGTCTATACCGGTATTTAATGAAGAATCCCCATTGTCAAACCATAATTTCATTGAAGAAATTTTTGTTGAATCAAGTGTAGAACTTGTATTTTTTATTGAAATGGTTGTTAAACTGTCTCCTGATTGTATTCCTAAAATTGTTCCGATAAAAACCGGAATATTGGAAGTGTTTTTAAAATAACCTGCATTTGTTAAATTGTATTGAGACAAATAAACTGCATTACTGCATGTTGAAATATTCAAGTTAGTGATTGATGGATTGACTGTATCGCCAAACGCGGTTTTCAATGTATTTAATTTGAATTGAGCAGTGTCTCCTGTAGATATTGAAGACGATGCTTTTCCAGTAATCAATATATAATTAGGTCCGCTGAGTAATCCGAAATTCAGAGAATTTGAATCCCATGAAGTTCCCGACCAGAACAATTCTCCCATAAACAAGTCAGAAGTGTCAAATCCGTTGGAGTTTGAATCGCTGTAAAGTTTGATGTTTGAGAAGTCAGTGTTGTTTGCACCGCCATTATTTGAAACAGAGATAAAAGTTAATGAATCGTTGTAAGGATTAGGGTAAATAGTAAACTTTAAAAGTTCAATATTATCAAGATTTTTATATACAACATATGTGTTAGCTTCAGAAGTTTTTGAAATAGAAATTGTATTTGAACAATATTGAAAAAAAGGATTTGTTAAAATTGAAGAAGGAGCAGGTAAAAGATTCCTTGAATCTATTCCATTTACAGGTATTTTAGCTTGGAATGAATCATTTGTAACAGAATATTGGTTTGCTGAAATAGTAACAATAAAACTTGAAGATGAAGCAGATAATGGAATATTTAAAGAATTTGAATACCATTGTTTTGAAGATTGCCAGGTTAATTGTCCTGCAAATCCGTCAGAAGAATCCCATATTCCTGATATTACACCTGTATCATACCATAATTTTACCGAATTTATTTGATTACTATCCATATTTCCTGAATTGTTTAAAGTGAATGTATCAAGAATATCTCCGGAAGTTCCGGTAATGTTAACCGACATTACTGTAATGTTAGATTCATTGGTATAAAATGTATCAGAAACAACGTTGTAAAAAGTTTCAACTTCAACATTTGTAAGAGTTACAAGTGTATGAGGACCGGAAGTATCAACAGCAGATTCATTGCCTTGAGTGTCAACTGCGACAATAGCAAAATAATAATTTACATTTTCAAGCAAACTTTCCCCTACATTCCATGATGAAATAATACACGATGCGCCGCTTGTGGTTTTAACCATTACTTCAGGATACATCCACGGATCTTCATCTGCAGAACCGTCAGCATCATCGTCATTTGCCGAAATATCTGATAAATTGTCTGCTGAGCCTGAAGAAAAACCGTCTGCATTGCCTATAGGATCCTCGTCATAATATCCATCTGCGTCGTCATCTACTCTGTCTCCTATTCTGTTTTTTGTTATTGGGAGTGTATCTACAAAAATATAATAACGGCTTATGTCAGTTGAAGTTGAAGGAGTCCAGGCCGCGCTGAATGTAGAAGCTCCTGGAGTTATAGAAAAGTTAGAAGGGGCATTAGGCGCTGTATTGTCGTAACCGTCAGAACTCGGGTCATTAGTGACTCCTGAGTTGGTCATAATGTGGTGATAGTGATTCATATAGCGTCTTGCGAGTCTGAAATCGTGAACTATTATATTTACTTCATCATTCGAACTTGAATCGTACATTGCCGCGGCAGTCATATTAGCGCTGCCTGTAGCCACTATTTCCATATCGAAAATGAATATTTTACTGTGTAACTGATTAAATCCTCCAGGCTGATTGCGGAGTGTTCCGTTTGCATCTCCCTGAAAATTTGATATTGTTGTTGCATCCCAGTCGCTTGATGTGGCCGGAGATCCTGAACAGCCTCGCCAGATAATTCCTGATTTGGCAATAATATCATCTCTTAAAGCATCTGTGCCTGCTGATGATGACCAGGCATCACTCATAAAAAAAATTGATTCTTTGCATAAAGCAACAAGCTGGCGATAACGAGAAAGAAGTGAACCTGAACCTGCAGCATAACCGTCATCATTATCTTCAGGGCTGTACCTCAGTTCTATTGTATCTCCGTATGGTGAGTAAAAAATATCTCCGCCGCTGTATTGAGTTGCATCGTGAAAAGTTCCTGCAGCCATTTCTCTCATCTGTTCTTCGGCTTTTGCCCGCATTCCCGTTGACATTCCCCACCATGGAAAAAATATTGCATTGTTGTGTTGAGAATCAAAACCGCCTGAAGTGTGGTTGGCTGAACTTACAAGATACCCTTTATTAGCAACAAAAATATCTTTTATATGCATAATAACTCCGCCAGCAGATTCTGTAACATCTGTTATATTGGCGTCAGTTAGCCCTGTAGCGTTTGTTAAACCTGTTCCTCCGTCTCCATCAGCGATAAGATAATCAGGAACTCCTCCGGCAGCACTGTGACTGTTGAGACCCATACTGTTAGTGGTGTTTATTCCGTTGATTGTGCCGATCCCGCCGGTACCCCAGGTATAAGAACAAACATAAGTTGTGTCAGTTGTCGAATTTCCAAGTCCTGATATGAATGCTAACCAGCGCTCGAATCCTGAATTAACGGAATTTGTCCCATCTCCTATTGTAAATTGAGCCCACCACCATGGAGCAGCAAATAAAATTGAAGGAATAAACAATAAAAATAATAGAAGATACAAATATTTTGTTCTTATAATAAATTTCATAAATTTTCGCTTTAATAAAGTTTAGTAAGATTAAATGCAATTTTATTTCATATTATATAACAGAATTTCATAAAATACTTTTTTATAATAATAAATCAAGTAAAATATTAAGT
>JAGOBX010000186.1 GCA_017999075.1 Candidatus Babelota bacterium
GCCTATAACAGATACGTAATTAAAAAAATATCATGAGGTAAAAAGGATTAATTCTGAAAAAATTGGGGAATTGTGTAATCAAATTTTTTTATGGAGTTTATTTATGTTTTTAATAATTCATAAAACTTTAAAAGGATTGATTATTTACTTATTAGCCTCTAAACGAATTACCGGCATTGTTTTTTTATTATTATTTTTTATATTTTTTATAACATTGACAATTAGCGCTACAAATTTAAAGCCTAAAATTTTTTTTGACATTGAACATGGCGAACGTTATGAAGAAATTGAAGATGATTTTACCGATTATGATTATGATATAACAAAATCCTATAGATACAGAATTATTAAATTAGGATATAAACAAAGTTTAGATCCTAATTCGGATTTTTCTATAATTCTTAAAAATAACGATAAAAATTTTTCATATGCTGGAGATAACGGATTATCCAATTATTCAAATTCAGTTTTAGGGTATTACAAAAAAGACTTAACAGATATTATAGAATTTAAAATAGAAATCAACGCTTTAACCAGAAAATTCAGTGAACAATATTCTTCGGATAAAGAAAATTATTGGTATACCTCAGGATTATCGTTTAAAATAACTCCTAAAAGCAATTCTAGTTTTTTTACTGCTGAATCAAACATATATTCGTTTAAATTAACCTATAAAAACCAGCATTATTATAATGCCGATTATAAGGACCTAAACTCAAAAGGAATATACGGTGAATGGAACCGGAAAATTAACGATGCATTACGTATAGAAACAAGGGCTAAATATAATATTAACAGATATGATGTTGAGAGCGGCATTCGCCAGAATTCCGATAAATATAACATTGGTGTAAGGTTTGAATATGATTTTAACAAATAATTATGATGAATCGCAGTATATTTATAAAGATAGACCAGTATACGATTTTTTTAAAAGATTCTTGGATCTTTTTATAGCTATTATTTTATTATTTTTATTATCCCCTGTTTTTCTAATAATAATAGTTATTCTTAAAATCAGTTACAAGCAGAATGTTTTTTATTTCCAGGAGAGAGTAGGGCAACATGGAAAAATATTTAAAATATATAAGTTTAGAACAATGAAACTTAATGCAGAAGATATTGAACCGGTATGGGCAAAACCTGATGATGAACGCTGTACAGTTTTTGGAAAAATATTAAGAAAAACAAGTATAGACGAATTACCTCAGCTCATAAATATCATTGCTGGAAATTTATCTATAGTTGGACCTCGGCCTGAACGTCCTTTTTTTATGAAAGATCATGTCGGATTATCTGGAAAAAGGTTGCTTGTAAAACCAGGATTAACTGGACTTGCCCAGGTTAACGGAAGATATAAACTCAATATAGAAGAAAAATTAAAATTTGATCTTGAATATATTCATAATCGCAGTGTTTATCTTGATATAAAAATTATGATCAAAACAGTTCCTGTAATAATAAGCTGTAATGGAGCATGGTAATATTAAATATTCTGAATATAAATTATAAAATTTATATTTTTAAGATTTGAAAAAAATTTTATATTATTATAGTTACCCTGAAAATATTTCAAATGAAAAAAATATCAGCAGCTATTATATTTTTTTTGTTTATAAAAGTATTTGCATCAGCAAACGTTTATACAACAACTACGGTTAATATATGGCATTCTTTTCGTGAAAATGAAGAAAAATCGCTTTCATATCTTGTTAAAAAATTCAATTTAATTCATCCTGATTATAATGTAATATTAAAGAGAGTTGATTCTGATTCATTCGCAACAATAATAGAAAATAATTACAGCAAACCAGATGGGCCTGATATTTTTATTTGGGCTCACGATCGGCTTGGAGACTGGGCTGAAAAAAAAATAGCTCTGCCTATAGGCAAATTAATTAGTTTTACAGTATTATCGGAATATATAAAATCTTCTATAAAAGCTCTAACTTATAAAAATAACCTTTATGGTTTACCGTTCAGCATAGAATGTGTGGCTTTATTCTACAATAAGAAACATCTTTCAAATCCGCCTGTATCTTTTGAACAATTAGTAAATCAATCAGAATCATTTATAAAATCAGGAAATGAAAAATATGGATTGTTATATGCGTATGACGATTATTATTTCCATAGTATTCTGCTTCATAGTTATGGCGGGGCAACTTTTACTCCTGATCATAAATATAATCTGGACAGCGCCGAAATGAAAAAATCTCTTGAATTAAGCTCTATTCTTTTTAAGAAAAAAATTATTCCTGTTGTTCCTGAAGGGAAAAACTTATGGGATTATCAGTTGTCATTGTTTAATAATGGAAATTTGCTTTTTTTGATTTCAGGTCCATGGATCATAGGCTCATTAAAAACAAAAGATTGGGGTGTTACTGTTCTTCCTAAATTTGATGATAAACATTATATGCAGCCATTTTTAGGAGTTAAAGGACTATTTTTAACAAATAAAAAAAGAACAGATGTTCTTATAAAAAAAATTATTAATGTTATGGAATATTTATCTTCAGGAGAATCCGGAGCAATAATGGGAAATGTCGGCGGTTATCTTCCTGCTAATATAACAGCTTATAATGACGATGTTCTAAAAGATAATTCAGCGGCTTTGGTTTTCAGAGATCAATCAATTAAATCTTACCCTATGCCCAATATTCCTGAAATGTCGCTAATATGGAAAATAATGAATAATAAATCAACATTGGAATTTGGCATATTAAGGTTAACCCAAACCGGTAAAATTAACCCGGAAAATGCTGTAAAAAAAGCAAAACAGCAATTTTATAATTTATTAAACAACAACCGGAAATAGAAAATGTTTATTGACCTGCAAAAAATTATTTTTATAAAGTATTATATTATGCGGAAAAATTAGCAAAAGTGAGTTTAAAAATGAAACTTAAAAAAAAAGTAGTATTTTTGTTGTTGGTTGTTTCTATAATACCTCTTCTTGCTTTAAGTTTTATAAGTTATCGTATTGCACGCGAAATACTTATGAATCAAATAGGCAATCAAGTTGAAAAATTAGGATTTGAAATTGACGAAAAAATCTATTTGCATTTCAAAGAACTTGAAAATTCAAGCAATAAAATTGCAGAAAACAAAGATTTTTTATTATGGGCAGAACATTGCGATGACAAAAAAGTTGATGTAACTTTTTTAAATGAAATATTTAATATAAATTTCATACATTTTTTAAACAAAAACAAAAATTTTATCAATATTTTATATTATAATAAATTCAATAATCTTATATATTCATCTCAAAATGATAAATCATTTATTCCTGATTATATAATTTCAAATTTGAATTTTAAAAAGAATAGTGAACCAATTACTGTTTATGGAAAAAATGGGGAACCGTCTATTTTTATTTTAAAAAAAATTTTATTTGAAAATAATTATTATGGTTCTCTTTTTTTTAAAATAAACATGGAATCTATTGATATTCTTATAAAGTCTATAAAACTTCAGGGTATAAAATATTTAAATATCATTATAGCAGATAATAACAGAATTATTTCGCCGTTCTCGGATTATATGGTAAATGAAAAAAGAAGTAATTACAATACTGATTCTAAACAAAAAATTTCGGGAATAAATTTGGATTTGCTTGCTCCGGGAAAATTTATTGAAAAAAGAATAGGAAACCAAAACAATTTTTTTTACAAAAAAAAATTAAATAAGTTTAATTGGTCTGCAATAGTTATTCTTCAAAAAGAAGAATTGTTGAAACCTATTTCTAAACTTAAAATTACTGCGGCAATCCTTACGATAATAGCATGCTTTATAACAATTATTTTATCTTTAGCTTTAAGCAATAATCTTGTAAAACCTATTGTATCTTTGACAAATTCTGCGGTAAAAATATCTTCTGGGAATTTTGATGAAAAAATTTCAGTTCAATCAAATAAATTAAATTCACCTTGTAATGATGATGAAATAATGATACTTGGAGACAGTTTTGAAACTATGAGGATAAATATTAAAGAACATATAGAACATCTTGACAGTAAAGTGATAGAACGCACGCAAGCTATTACTGACTTGCTTGATAATGCAGGTCAGGGATTTTTGAGTTTTGATATTTCTCTTACAGTAATGAAAGAATACTCTGCTCAGTGTTTGCAAATTTTTGGAAAAAAAATAGAAAATATGAATATTCTTGAATTATTGTTTCCGCATCAGTGGGAACAATATTTATTTGATTACGCATCGCTAAGACATGATTCCGAAATAGTTATCGCAGAAGATACTTTTAAATTTTGCATAGAAAACGAAAAAGAAGTTATGTTAAAACTTTTACCAAATGAAATTAAAATTGATAAAAAAATATTATCTGTAAAATATGTTTTTTTAAAACATCAGGATAATTCAAAAAATAGAATTATGTTAATATTAACTGATATAACTAATGAAAAACATCTTGAAAAAAAAGCGGCTGAAGAAGAAGAACGTAATAAATTCATAGTTAAAGTCGCTCTTGACAAAAATAGTTTTGTATTTTTTATTAAAGATTCATCAAATCTTATAACTCGAATGAGAAGTTTTGTGAACGATGGAAAATTCGATATTTTAAATCTGACTTATATATACAGGGACTGCCATACTATTAAAGGAAATGCTTCTTTTTTCAACATGAGGAAAGTTGTAGAAACAACGCATAGATTTGAGAATTATCTCGAAGAAATCAAACTTACATCTATAATTCCGAATAATGTTATTGATGATGTAAATAAAAATATCGAAAATATATACATTTATTTAAATGAATATCTTGATTTGGTTAAAGATTTTCTTAATCGGGATGAAATATTAAAAGATGAAAAAATATTTGAAGTAACCGAAACCAGAATAAACAATTTGGTAAATTATGTTATTAATAAAAATATTACTGAAACAGATAAAAAATATATAATATCAAAGATAAATGAATTGAAGAAAATATCCATAAAATATATTTTAAAAAGATTTGTGTTAAACGCTCAGCAACTGGCGGTTAAACTCGGAAAAATAAAAGGTCAAATAAATTTGATAAATGAAGATTTGCCAGTAGATTATTATTATTTGAAACCGGCAATAGATTCATTTGTACATTTAATCCGTAATGCAGTTGATCATGGAATAGAACCTGTTTCATTGAGAAAACGTCTCAATAAACCTGCAGAATTCAAATTGGAAATGTCTATTGATGAAAAAATTATTGACGATAAAATATATTTTATTTTTAAAATATCAGATGACGGACAAGGTATTGATTTAAAAAAATTGAAACAGAAGGTTATTGAAAAAAAAATAAAAACTGCCGAAGAAATCAGTTCTATTTCAGAAAATGAACTGATTAATTTGATTTTTTTGGATGGCATAAGTTCAAAAGAAATTTCAACTGAAATTTCAGGACGAGGAGTAGGATTAAGCGCTGTGAAAGCTGCTGTGGAATCACTTAATGGGAAAATTGAAATACAGACAGTTCAGGGAAAATCAACTTGTTTTACAGTGTTTATTCCATATTTGAAAACAGTATAGCAATAGTGGTGCGAGAAAGGGGACTTGAACCCCTACGCCTGAGGCGCTAGATCCTAAGTCTAGTGCGTCTGCCAATTCCGCCATTCTCGCAAATTAAAAAAATCAACGGGAAACCTTAATTTTTTCAGTATTTTATTAGGGTTTTGGTGAATTGTCAAGTTGTTTTTCTTTTTCCAAATTAATTTATTGCTTGTTAATCATAAATTATTTTATAGAAAAAAATATGATAAAATTTTTAACTGCGGATGTTCTTACAAAAAATATTTTTATTTTGATAATTTGAATAAAAAGAGGTTGCTAAAATTGGATTTATTGCTAACGGCGGTAATCCCAACTTTTCAACAGCTTTTTTACATAATATCATTTTGTCAATATTTTCTGAACCTTCTGAAATTTCTAAAACCGCATTATGAATTCTCAATAAATATTCTATTCCTTGCTGCAAATAATCTGTAATAGCATCTTTACCTTTCGGCTCTGCCCAAGAAGATAATAAATAATCAATATTTTGTATTTTTTTTATTTTTTCAATAGATTTAAGTAAATTGTCAATTTCAGTATATACTGGCAAATCACCTATTCCAGGAATTGTATCGCCTGTAAACAATACTTTATCTTCATAATGATATAATGAAATAGAATCATCAGAATGTCCGGGAGTATGAATTATTTTCAAAGTATTTTCGGGATCTAAACTTATTATTTCATCGTTTTCGACAGTTTTATCAACTGGAACTGAACCACTGACTAATTGATTAAACCCAGGCACGGGTCTTTGATTGTATTGCAATTGTGTATCTTCTAACCATTTTTTTCCATTTTTATGAATGATTATTTTAGGATTGTATTCGTTTTTGAAGATATAAGTCGCGCCAATATGATCAGGATGAGAGTGTGTATGAATGATATGAGATATTTCTTTTGGTTTTCGGCCTTGGTGTTTGATATAATCAATTATTATTTGATATGAATTGGCAACTCCGGTATCGATAATTGTTATCGTATCTCCTAAAATAATATAGGAATATACCAATCGTGATAATTTTTTTTCAGGAGAAACTGGGATTTCAAAGGGTATTTTTATCGCGCAAATATGTTTTGATATTTTCATAATCTTGCCTTCTCGTTAATATTTAAAAGTGCTATTTCACATAAACTGATAGGGACTTGCGTTTCGCCTGTCAAACATCAAAATCAAAATTTATAAGCTACTTTTTTAAATAATATATTCTAACGTTGCAGAATTTTCAAGTCTTATTTTCAAATGGGAGGTTGACAGTTTTTTTTTTAATGTAAAATTACAAATATCATGGATATAAAAAGCAGAACGTAATTAACCGTAGTTAATCTGTAATACCTCCCCTCCAAAAATTAATGAAAATTAGTTAAAACCAATGAAAATT
>JAGOBX010000187.1 GCA_017999075.1 Candidatus Babelota bacterium
CAAAAAAACTCGAGTTGCTCCAAATATTATATTTAATTAAAGAAACACAATCTAAAATACTTAAATGTGTTGACTGCTCTATTATTTTTATGTCTCCACAGTTATCAGATACTGAAATTTACGAAGAAAATTATTATTATTTCAATAATTATCCTGAAAAATCAGTTAAGGAAGACCAAATCAAATCTAATTTTATCCTTAAATATATTGCTTCAAACTTCCCGGAAGCTAAAAGCATTTTTGATATCGGAGCAGCAACAGGAATTTTTTTGAATGAATCCTCAAAAAAAGGATTCAAAATAAATGGAATGGAAATCTCAAAAGCAGGATGCAGCATAGCAGAATCTGTTTTCGGTATAAATTTATTTTGCGGTAGTATTGAAGATTATAATAAAAAAATTGATTCCGATATTGTAATAATGACAGATGTTCTTGAACATACTTACAATCCGGATAAAACTCTAAATAAAATTTATCAATTAACAAAAAAAGGTGCAAAAATTATTATAGAAACTCCAAATATAGGAAGTTTTTATTACAAAATCGCAGGAAAAAAATGGGTGGGGTTCAACCAATATCACAATTTTCATTTCACAAAAAACAGTTTAATTAGACTTGCAGAAAATCAAAACTTTAAAATTTTATCGGTTTTCACAACAAATTTTAACATATTATCTGCCGAAGGGTTTTGGAGAACAGGTTTAAAAGACATTATAAAATCAATACTTATAAAAACAAATTTGTTAAAAACCATAACAAAAATCAATTCATTTGAATGCACTTTGAATATAAAAAAAATATCTGAAATATTGTTGAAAAAATATAAATCCAATATTTTTGAAAAAATATTTTATTATATTAACTTTCCTATTAATAAATGGGCAAACATCAAATTATCAGGCGATCAGATATGGATTATATTAGAAAAATAAAAGTACTGCATATTCACACCCTGCCTGTAATCAGCGGATCAGGTATAAATACTTTTTTAACAATGAAATTATCCGATCCCATTTTCGAATCTTCAATCGCATGCAGACCAGGAGGCAAATTGGAAGATCTGGTTAAAATAAATAATTTTGAATTTTTCCCTATCAATAATTTCATAGCTCCTGCAAATCCTTACCGCGATATAATGGCATTATTTGAATTGTATAAACTTTTAAAAAGTTATAAATTTGATATTATTCACACTCACAATTCAAAAGCAGGTTTTATAGGACGTCTTGCAGGAAAACTTGCAGGAAACGTTAAAATTGTACATACTGTTCACGGTTTCGCTTTTCACTCAAAAGAAAAATGGTATAACAGATTAATTTATCTTTTTCTTGAAAAACTCGCTTCAAACTGGGCTGACAGGTTGATTTTTATTTCACAGCCTTTAATCGAATGGGCAAAAAACGAAAGACTTATAAAATGCGCATTTAAAAAAATATACAGCGGAATAGATACTGACAATTTTAAAATTCCTGATGAACAGAAAAAAAACGAAATCAGAAAAAAATTTTTTATTTCCGAAAATAATTTTGTAATCGGCGAAGTGGCAAAATTGTGGGAAGGAAAAGGTCATAAAACAATTATTAAATCAGTAAAATACCTTAAATCAAAAATTCCGGAATTAAAAGTGTTATTCATTGGAGAAGGATATTTACAGGATGAACTTGAACTTATAGTAAAACAAAACGGATTATCAGATACAATAATTTTTACCGGATTTGTTGAAAATGTCCATGATTTCACTTCTATCCTCGACATATCTTTATTGATATCTGATTTTGAAGGAATGGGTAGAGTTATACTTGAATCCATGATTTGCGAGGTTCCTGTAATAGCAACTGCTGTCGGCGGAATAATCGATATAATAAAAAATAATGAAACCGGAATTTTAATTGAACCGGCTAACCCAGAAATGTTAGCTGAAAAAATCCTGATGTTATATAATAATCCTGAATTAGGTGCGTATCTGGTTAAAAATGCAAAGAAACGTTTAAATACAGAATTCACCGCAAAAGAAATGGTAAATCAGATAAATGAAATTTACCGGAGCCTGATGTAATAATGGAACTGTCCAATAATTTTATTTTCATAATATAATAATAAAAAACATTTGACAAAATACTTCTAACTTTCTATAATATAAAAATAAGAAAAATAAAATTGATTTTCCGCTTTTTATGTAAGAATATTTTTGTTGTATAGCCTGAAAAAAAATATAAATCAATCGGCGATTTTACAAACGTCATATAGTTAAATTTATATTTTTATTTCCTAATATTCTTCTTTTTACATAATTCAGGTAAAAGCGCTTTATCATATTTTTTTAAATTTAGTAATAAACCAAACGAATCAGAAAGGAACAGGATAAAGATGCTTAATCAATTACAAATCGGAGATATTACAGTTAAAATTCCTATCATTCAAGGTGGAATGGGTGTAGGGATTTCATTATCAAATTTGGCTTCTGCTGTTGCTGAACAAGGCGGAATCGGCGTTATTTCAGCTACAGGAATAGCTTTTCTTGCCAAAGATTTGACCGGTGACATTAAAGCATATTCAACGATTATGTTAAACAGGGAAATTTCAGCTGCAAAAAAAAAGACAAAAGGCATCATAGGAGTTAATATTTTAGTTGCATTAACTGATTATGAAGAACTCCTAGTTTCATCGTACGATGCCGGAGCTGATTTATTTTTTTTAGGAGCAGGGCTTCCATTAAAATTTTCAGATGCAATACCTAAAGAAAAATTAAATAAAATTTTAAAAAAAATAGTTCCTATAGTTTCTTCTGACAGAGCCGCAGTTCTTATATGTCAGACTTGGAAACGCTTGTATAATTATATTCCTAATGCGTTCGTTGTTGAAGGTCCATTGGCAGGCGGCCATTTGGGGTTCAAAAAGGATGCCATTTTTAAAGATGAAAATAAACTTGAAATTATTACGGCTTCAGTTATTGAAGCTTTAAAACCTTATGAAAAAGAATTTGAAAAAAATATTCCGGTAATAGCTGCCGGAGGTATTTATACAGGCGACGATATTTATAAAATTATGAAACTTGGCGCCAAAGGAGTTCAATTGGGAACAAGATTTGTCGCCACAACAGAATGCGACGCTGACGATTCATTTAAACAGGAATATATTAATTGCAGGCAGGAAGACATTATAATAATTCAAAGTCCTGTCGGATTGCCTGGAAGAGCAATAAAAAATCAATATTTAACCGATGTATCTGCAGGATTAAAAAAGCCTTTCAAATGTCTGTGGAAATGCTTGAAAACTTGTGATGTTACAAAAGCTCCATATTGTATAGCGTTAGCGTTATTTAACGCTCAAAACGGAAATATTAATAATGGATTTGCTTTTTCAGGAGCTAATGCTTATAGAATCAGCAAAATCATTTCTGTAAAAGAATTATTTTCCGAATTAATATCAGAATACAATTATTCCGAATCAATTGACAAAAAATAGTTTATTTATATTATTTTATACATATTTAAAAAACCGTATGTATCTGAAAAATGTCCTCTTAATTTTCCCGGTTGAAAGAATATAATTTTAAAAAAAATCATTGACAATTTAATATAAAATAATGTAGTATTAATCAAAATTTTTTTATATGGAATTGTTTATGAAAATAAAATCAGGAATATTCTTATTAATTACCTTAATAATTTGCTGCAATGCAGTTTATGCCGATTCCGCTTCAGCGCCTAACGGCAAAGATTTTTTTGATAAAGGAATGAATTTTTATTACTTAAATAATTTAAAAGACGCTTTATCAAATTTTTCAGATGCGGTAAAATCAAACCCAAATAATTCTCAATACAGGTTTTATCTTGGAAAAACATTATTTAAACTTAAAGAATATCAAAAGGCAATCAAAGAACTTGAAACTGCATTAAGTTTAAAAGAACCTTCAGACGAAGTTATAAGATTTCTTGCAGAATCTTACTTCACAATTCAGGAATGGCAAAAAGCATTAAAAATGTACGGTATTCTTTCTGAAAAATTTCCAAATGAATTTGAAATACATTTCAAATTAGGTCAATTATTTTTTGTTCAGGATATAAATGATTTAAATAAAGCAAGAAAACATTTCGATATAGCCTTGAAACTTGCGCCATTAAACCCTTATGTCAGATATTTCATAGGAAGAATTTATTTAAAACAGAATCAGTTTCCTGAAGCTATTAGCGAATTCGATAAAGCAGTTTCAACTGATCCGAGCAACGGTCTGTTTTATTATTGGCGGGGAAATGCACATTACGCTCAAATGGATTTTTATAATCCTAAAGACGAACACTGGAAATCGGACGATGATTTCAGAAAATCAATGGAACTCGGATTTGATCAGGCACAAACATATTTTATGTTTGCAAACACATGTTTAAACCGCGGGTTGTATTATATGAACAATAACAGAGAAGCTGACGGTGTTGAGTTATTAAAAAGCAGTACTAATTATTATAGAAAAGTAATAATTTTACAGCCTGATGCTTCAAACGCTTTCAACAATCTTGGCCTTGCTTATCTCGGATTAAACAAAATTCAGGAATCAATTCTTGCATTTAAAAAAGCAATTGAAATAGAACCTACTGTTTCATTTTTTCATAATAATCTCGGTGATGCTTATTTTAAACTCGGTAATTTTAAAGATTCTATAACTGAATGGGAACTTGCTCTTGAACTTGAACCTGATCCTGATAATATACGAAGTTCATTATTCGGCGACAAACGCAATCTGCGCGATAAAATCAGAGATGCAGAACGCAGACAATAAATTTCTTAAGAATTTTCAAGAATAGCCATCAAATAAATTTTAATGACTATTCTTGTTTTTCAAATACTGTTTTTATTTAACATTGCATACAATTTCATTTTTAATAACATCTATCAGTATATTCTGATTTTCAGTGATTTCACCTGCAATAATTTTTCTGCTTATAAGAGTTTCAATATTTTTCTGCAAAAACCGTTTAACAGGTCTTGCTCCGAATGCAGGATTATAAGCCGTATCACTTATATAATCCAGTGTTTTATCAGTAATATCCAGATTTATGGAACGGTTTTCCAATCTTTTTTTAATGTATTCAAACTGTAAAACGGTTATCTGTTTAATTTCATTTTTAGTAAGAGGCTTGAAAATAACAGTTTCATCAATTCTATTTAGAAATTCTGGTTTAAAATAAGATTTCATAAGTTTAAAAACATTTTCTGCCGTTTTGCCGAAATCTCCTTTTTTTTCTGCAGCTTCAAGAAGAATTTCACTGCCTATGTTGGATGTCATTATTATAACCGAATTCTTAAAATCAACTATTTTTCCTCTACTGTCAGTTAACCGCCCATCATCAAGCAGTTGAAGAAGTATATTAAAGACATCCGGGTGAGCTTTTTCAATTTCATCAAATAGTATGACTGAATAAGGTTTTCTCCTTACTGATTCAGTAAGCTGGCCGCCTTCGTCATATCCCACATAACCTGGAGGCGCTCCTATAAGTTTTGAAACACTGTGTTTTTCCATATATTCGGTCATATCTATACGAATCATATTTTTTTCACTGTCAAACAAAGTTTGAGCCAGAGTCTTGGCAAGTTCTGTTTTCCCGACTCCGGTCGGTCCCAAAAAAATAAATGATCCAACCGGTTTATCAGGGTCTTTCAGCCCGCTTCTGCTGCGCAGAACAGCTTCAACAACAGAATCCACAGCTTCATCCTGACCTATCACTCTTTTATGAAGAATTTCAGAAAGACGTAATAGTTTATCTCTTTCCCCTTCCATTAATTTAGTTACCGGTATTCCTGTCCATTTTGAAACTATTTCTGCAATTTCTTCAGAGTTAACCTCTTCTTTCAGCAATGTATCATTTTTTTGTTTGTATAAAAATTCAAGATTTTCTATTTTTTTTTCAAGTTCAACGAGTTTTCCGTATTTCAATTCTGCTGCTTTATTCAAATCATAATCACGTTCAGCTTTTTCAATCAGAAGTTTTACTTTTTCAATTTGTTCACGAACATCCTTAATTTCCAAAATATTTTTTTTTTCATTTTCCCATTTAACTTTCAACAAACTGCTTCTATCTCTCAATTCTGAAATTTCAGCCGAAATTTTTTCAAGTCTAATTTTACTGTCGTTATCCTTTTCTTTTTTCAACGCTTCACGCTCAATTTCAAGTTGAGTTGTCCGCCTGATAATTTCGTCAAGTTCTGAGGGCATAGAATCAATTTCAATCCTGATTTTTGAAGAGGCTTCATCTACAATGTCAATAGCTTTATCCGGTAAAAACCTGTCAGTAATATATCTGTTTGACAAGACTGCAGCAGATACCAGAGCGCTATCTTGAATTTTAATTCCATGATGGACCTCAAAACGTTCCTTAAGTCCACGCAATATTGAAATTGTATCTTCAACATTCGGCTGTTCAACCAGTACAGTTTGAAACCTGCGCTCAAGCGCTGCATCTTTTTCAATATATTTCCTATACTCATCAAGAGTAGTAGCTCCGATACAATGCAATTCGCCTCTGGCAAGCATAGGTTTCAGCATATTGCCTGCATCAACAGAACCTTCTGCCTTACCAGCGCCTACAATCAAATGAAGTTCATCTATAAACAAAATTATATTTCCGCTATTCTGAATTTCCTTAAGCACAGCTTTCAAACGTTCTTCAAATTCTCCCCTGAATTTTGCTCCTGCTATCAAAGCTCCGATATCAAGTGCAAAAATAGTTTTATTTTTCAAGCATTCAGGAACATCGCCACGGACTATACGTTGAGCCAATCCTTCTACAATAGCAGTTTTACCAACTCCAGGTTCTCCTATAAGCACAGGATTATTTTTAGTTTTCCTTGACAAAATACGTATAACTCTCCGTATTTCTTCATCCCTGCCTATAACAGGTTCTAACTTTCCTGATTTTGCAAATTCAACTAA
>JAGOBX010000188.1 GCA_017999075.1 Candidatus Babelota bacterium
GGAAGCGGTTTCGGAAGGCAATACAATCAAATTATTATTAGAAAATATTAATGTATAAACCTTTGATTGTCTTGAAAATTTGTTAAAATTTCAAAAAAAAAATTTGATTTGGAAAAAGTTTGTCTGGCAGATTTTATGAAATTGCCTTTTAAAAATAGGGCGGTAAAGTATATATTTGCAAGTGCTTCGCTTCTTCATATTCCTAAAAAATATATTGATATAATTTTTTCAGGGTTATATGAAATCTTAGAAAAAAAAGGAAAAATTTTTTTTTCGCTGAAAAAAGGAGTAAGTGAAAATTCCGATGAAAATAAAAGATTTTTTGCTTATTATTCTGAATTTGAAATACTGAAAATAATGGAACGAAATAAGTTTAATAGTTTGGAAATTTCTACAATTCCATCTGCTGATTCCAGAAAAATTGAATGGATAATGGTTTTTGCCGAAAAAATGTGAATTGAAAATCAGATGAAATAAATAAATGTTTTATTTATATTTGTTGTACTAAAAATTTATATTGTTTAAGGATTGGTTAAAAATATGAAAATTGAACTTGTTGATTTAAAACGTCAATATGAAAAAATTAAAAATGAAATTGATTGCGCTATTAAAAAAGTTATAGAAAAAACAGCGTTTATTTCAGGAGAATTCGCTAAAAAATTTGAAAAAGAGTTTGCGGATTATCTTGGCGTTAAAAACTGTATATGCGTAAGTAACGGCACAGATTCTTTATTTCTTGCCTTGCTTGGTATGGGAGTGAAAGATGGAGACGAGGTTATAGTCCCGGTAAATACATTTGTGGCAACCGCTGAATCTGTTTGTAGAATTGGCGCTAAACCCGTATTTATTGATAATGACCCTGTAACTTATAATATTGATGTTTCGAAAATTGAAAAGGGAATCACATCAAAAACCAAGGCAATTATTCCTGTTCATTTATATGGCTGTCCTGCCGAAATGGATGAAATAATGAAATTGGCAAGTAAATACAAATTGAAAGTACTTGAAGATTCTGCTCAAGCTCATGGTGCGTTATACCGCGGGAAAAAAATTGGGACAATAGGAGATTGCGGCAGTTTTAGTTTTTATCCCGGGAAAAATCTCGGAGCTTACGGAGATGCAGGTTGCATTGTAACTAATAACAATGAATTGGCTGAAAAGATCAGAATGCTGGCTGATCATGGAAGAACCGGGAAATATGAGCACAAAATTATCGGGTTTAACCACAGGTTTGATGGAATACAGGGAGCGGTATTGTCTGTGAAACTGAAATATCTTGAAGAATGGAATGACCGAAGAATTCAGATTGCAGAAATTTATAACAGAAATATAGATAACAGTAAATATATTTTACCGGAAATACCGGTTAATTTTAAATCTGTTTATCATCTATATGTTATTAGAACTGAAAAATTTCTTCGTGAAACTGTAATGAAAAAATTAAATGAAAACGGAATAGCGTGCGGAATACATTATCCTGTACCACTGCATTTGCAGCACGCATTTGAATTTCTCGGATACAGAAAAGGAGATTTCCCTGAATCGGAAAAATATTCAGAACAAATATTTTCTATCCCTATGCATCCTGAACTTGAAAATGATGAAATTAAGTTGATTTGCAGGATTTTGAATTCTGTTTCTTGATTGTGAATACAGGGTATAAGAAAACTGAATATAATTTTATAGACATAAAAAAATTATTTAAGGATTGATTGTTTGAAACCTAAAATTATTGAACGATATATTTTAAGTGTTTATATTCCTATATTTTTTTTAATATCTTTTTTGTTCCTGGTTTTTTTTGTAGTTGGAGACCTTGTAGATATTTCAAAAACAGTTATTACAAATTCCATAGATTTTTCTGTAATGACGGAATATTTCATAAATATTATACCGTTTTATTATGTTAAATATATAATGCCGATTTCTAACTTGCTTGCGGTTTTTATTTCAATTGCTTTATTAATGAGGAATAATGAACTTATAGCAATGAGGTCATGCGGTTTATCTTCTGCATATATTTTTATGCCTATAATATTATTTTCAATTTTATTATCTGCTGTATCAATATATTTTTCTCTTGAAATAATACCTCAGCATAAACAAAAAGCGCGTTCTGTGAAAAGCTACAAAATTAAATTAAAAGAAATTAATAACGATGTCATATACGATTTATTTTTAAATGTAAAAACAAATGTTACAGTTTCTGCAGAATCGTTTCATTTTATGGATAAAACTTCGGTAAAAATTAATAAAATAACTTTGACAGAATCTGCCAACAGCATTATAAAAATGAGAATTGACGCTGATGAATGCAGATATGAAAATTTTAACTGGATAATGTATAACGGAGCTAAACGGATTTGGTCTGGCGGAGAAGAAATAAGTATGATCCCGTTTGAAAAATTTAATTTGTCTAAAGAACTTGGTTTTAACGAATCGCCAGAAGATATTTATGCGTTATATAAAATTCAAAACATTGATAAAGATGAATTCACTTATTCAGAATTGAAAAAATATTCTGTGCTTTTTAAAAAAACAGGATTTCAAAGCGAATGGATACTTACGGATTTGTATTATATGCTTTCATTTCCTTTAAGCAATGTGATTTTAATTCTGTTCGGTTTGCCAATAGCCGTACATTCTTCCAAAACCAATATTTCATACGGATTTGGCTTAAGTTTAATGATTTGTTTTGTTTTTTGGATCAGCACTTATATTTGTGTTGCTCTTGGGCATCGCGCTATTTTAGAACCGATAATTGCGACCAATTTAACAAATTTTGTTTTTTTTATTTTAAGTTTTGTCTTGAACAGTTATTTGAAAAATAAGACGATTTGACTTTAATAAAATAAAGTGATCTGAAAAAATATCAATTTGGTTTTACTTATTTTAAGAACTGCGATTCCATCCAAAAAATGAATGATTTCATATTAAGTTATGATTTTACTGAATATATTTCAATGTCTTCTGAACCGTCTTTGTTTATTCTTAGATAATATCCACCCCATTTTTGGAGTTTGCTTAAAACCATAAATTTAATGCGTTTTTTAATAGATAATGTTGTAAATTCTGATTGTGACAATGGTTTAATACGTAGTATATGGTTGTGTCCGCAGACCACTTTGTCAGGATTAATATCATTGATGTGAGAACATAGAGTTTTAAGTGATATAGAAAGATTAATCGGCTTTTTTGCGGCATTTTTTAGTGTGCTCAAATGGCGGAACTGCCTTATAATTATTATAGCTGCGTATTTTGGAATAAGTGTTGAAATTATTTTAATAATAACGCTTCTGCTGAATTTTCTCCATAATAAATATGAAATATCATTTGCGCAGAATATATCTCCGTGTGCGAGATAGTATTTTATTCCATTGATTGAAATTGAACATTCATCTCCTAACACTTTTATTCCTGTAGATTCTTCAAATTTTTTTCCGGCAAGAAAATCTCTGTTGCCTTTAATCAAAAATACAGGATATTTATTTTCTAATATAATTTTTTTTATTTCTTTAAATATTTCATATTCTCCTGATAAATCATAAATTTTATTTTCAAACCAAAAGTCGACAAAATCTCCGAGTATAATTAAACATGAATTAGGAATTTTTGCGATTTTTGATAATATATCTGTAAAATTATTATTGATTTCAGGAGTTTTTTTGTTTAAATGAGGATCTGCAATCAGATAATAAGTTTCAAAACCATGGATTTGAACTTTCATTTTTCGAATTTGAAATATTTATATTGTTTTTCAGGATCGCTCTCTTTCTGTAGAGTAACCTGAAGTTCATGACCGTCGGTTAAAAATTCTATTGTCCCATTAATGTCTGATCTGTAAAGATTAGTGCTGATTTTTTTTAATTTATCAAGCGTAGGTTGATGAGGATGACCGAAATGGTTATTTTTACCGCACATTATTACAGCATATTTAGGCATTACTTCGTGTAAAAATTCTTCCGAAGTAGAAGAACGCGAACCATGATGCGCGATTTTTAAAACATCCGATTTAAGATCAGGAGAATCCCATAAAATAATCTTTTCGACTCCGTTTTCCATATCGCCTGTCAATAAAAATGATATATTAAAAAATTGCATTTTTAATACTATTGACGAATTATTTGCGTATAATATATTTTCAGGTACAATATGAGCTACATTCAAGACTTTAGCTGTAACATTATCATCAAATGTAAGTATTTCATTTTTTTCAGGTATTGTATAACCTATATTTTTTTCCTTAACAAATTTTAAAATCTGCATATATTGAGAATTGGTTGTTTTGAAGCCTGTATCAATCAATGATTTAACAGCAAGTTTTTTCAACAACGGAATCATTCCTCCGATATGATCAGCATGAGGATGGGAAATAATTAATTGATCTATTGATGAAATATCATATTGCTTTAAATAATCAATTATTTTTTGACCGTTGCTTTTTTTATTATTGTCATTAGACGCTCCGGCATCAAGCACTATTGTTTTTTTGTTTGGAGTTATTATAATGGCAGCATCACCCTGACCTACATCAATAAAAGCTACAAGCAGTTTTCCCGGCTGCCATAATTGAGTCGGAATTGAAGAAACGCTGTGAATCTTATTATTTTCAAAAAAATAGAAATAATAAGACGCAAATAAAAATAAAAATATTAATGATAAGAATTTAATGATATTAGTGTTCTTATTTTGCATAACAAATAAAGTATTTGTTTTACTGATTTTCATATTTAAATTAATAAAAATTAAAATTATAACTTATTTTTTCTTGAATAATTTTCCGAAAAAAGATAATCCTTTGGCTTTTGATTGTCCGGCAGAAGCTTCAATTTTATCTTTGTTTGCCGAGTAGCATTCTTTGCAATAATGTTTTTCACCTATTTTTACAAGACATTCATCGCAATAATCATTTCCGCATTCAGGGCATATTAAAAATGACTCTTTTGCAGGATGGTTTTTGCAAGGAAAATTTATTTTTGTATTTTGTAATGTATTTTCTGATTTTTGGTTTGATTCACTTTTTTTTTCTTGAGAAACCAGGGCTTCATTTCCTTTGTTTGCCGATTTATTCTGGTTATCTGAAGATTCGTTATTCGGAAAAACATTATTTCCTGATGAAGTTTCTGCTGGCTGCGCAACTTCAGTATTGAGAAAAGAAGATTGCTGCTGAATTTCAGCATATATAGGAGAAGCTGAAAATAAAACCCATTGGTTTGTTTCTGAATCGAAAATGTAATCTTCAGGTTTTAGTTCGGAGTTTATTAATTTTTCTTTTATAGAATCTATAGTAAGTGGTTCGCTTTGGACATTATTTACATAAAAATAATAAGTAGGTTTTAAATAAGCTTTGAATTGTTCGATTTGAGAAAGCATAACCCAGTTCTGAACAGAATTATCGAAAATATAAGAATTTGAATTGATTATTCCCTGACCAATAAAATCAATAATTTGTTCTGTTGAGTAAGGCCCTTCCTGTTTTTCATTTAAGTATAAAAACCATTCATTCATAATTTTTTTGTTTCCATAAAAATTTATTTTATTATATTTGAAAACGTTAAATTGTCAATTAATTATTTTTTAATTTTGAAATTTTGTTTTTGACATTTTTCGTTTAATGAACTATTATTAAGATAAATTTTAAATGATATTTATATCTTAATAATTTGAAATATGATAAACAGAATTAGATATAAAGATTTGAAAAATATTATAACTGCTGTAAAAATTCCGCACAATGATGTTACCGTTATAGAATCAGTTGGTTTTAAAGAAATTATAATAAAAAATAAAGATATTAAGAATGATATTATTCATATTGCTGATTCTGAAAAAGTTAATCTGCCATCGGAAATATTCTTAAAAAAAGTATTAACAGATTATTTTTTATTAAACAAAAAAGAATGTATATCAAATTTCGAATGGATTTCCGGACAGATTGATGAGTATAAATTAAAGATAAAACCTGTTGATTATAAAAATTCTGTAATTCAGAATTTGCTAAGTCAGTTTGTAGAAATAATAAACGATAATTTTAAAAATAAAACTATTTTATTTCAATTTTCAAAAGTTCAGGAATTAGATTTGTTCTCTTTTTTTGTAATACGTAAAATCCTTGACGATAATGTTTCATTTAACTATGCTTTTGTATTTGATCATAGAATTGTTCCTGCAGTAAAATCAGAAAAACTAAAATATGAAAATTATGTTGAAAAATTATTTTATGTTCTTGAATTTTGTATAGCTTTGAAGTTTTGGGCAAAAGCAGTTGCATTAGTAGATAAACTGCTTAAACTGGCCAATAAGATTTCAGATGAACATTTAAAAGGTCAGATAATTTTCCGCGCAGGAATGATTTACGTCAGACGCGGTTTGATGAAAAAAGCTGAAAATTATTATTCATTAAGTCAGAAAATATTTGAAAAAATAAATGATGTAGAAAATTGGATTAAAAGCACGAATAGTCTTGGTAATATTTATATCACTTTAGAAAAATATTCGGTTGCAAGCGAACTGTTTAAACAGGCGCTTTCAATTTCTGAAGAAAAACAGGAAGATTATTCTCTGGCTGTGATATACGGCAGTATGGGTAATGTTCAAATTAAAGTGGGAAATTTTAATGAAGCGATAGATTATCTTTATAAATCTCTTGTATTCACTGCTCGCGGCGGTTATTTTCATAATGTTCAGCTTGTTTACGGTTTTCTCGGCGAAGCATATATGGGATTGAGAAATTATAAAAAAGCACAGTATTATTTTAAAATAGCATATAAATTTTCATGTCTTGAAAAATCTCAAATCAACCAGGGAAATAATACTATGCGTATAGGAAAATTATATTCGGTAACCGGAGATATTCAGGAATGTAAAATTTATTATAAAAAATCTTTATTGATATTTAAAAAGATTAATTACCTTTATGG